>JAZUAX010000109.1:0-5471 GCA_045638185.1 Oscillospiraceae bacterium
TTCACCGCTTTTTCGATAAGTTCTTTGTACTGCGCTTTGGCCTCGGCCACTAAGTTACGCATTTTCTTCACACTCCTTGACTACTATGTTAACTTCATTTTCGCTTGCAAACATGGCGTTTATATCCATGGAATATTTGAAATTAAGGATTCCGCCGTTATCCTCGAGTCCGTTTTCAATTCCGTAACCCTGGATCCCCATTATCCAATCGACATAGCCGTTGTCATAATGGCATTGGTGGCGTTCGCCTTTTTCAATAATAAGCTGCTGGTTTCTTTTTCCGCTTCGGGTCATTGTAACGCGGCTGTCCCCTTCGATTTTAAGAAGGGTTTTCATAGTCGGCTCGGTATCTTCCTCATCCATTTCCTCATAGGAAAGATAAAGAACATCGCGCCTTTTATAATAGCGGCCCTTGGTCATGAGTTCGATGGTGTTTTTTTCACCGTCGACTTCCTGGGTGCCTTTTATTAAAATCATAACGTCTTTTTTCATCTTATTTTCCTTTTATATCAAAGTTCCTCAATTTCAAGTCTGGTAACGTCGGAAAGTTCTTCCCCGAGGAATTCTTTTCCAAGCTTCGCAAAACCTTCTTCTTTATCAGTTACAAAGAATTTCATTCCGCCGATTTTTCTTTGGCCGGAAAGCATATCCTTTTCTTCCAGAAGGGCCTTTGCGCCGAGAGCTGCTTCCTTTCCGGAATCGATAAGGTTGAGTTTATGCTCCGTTATGGAATCCAGAAGATTATAAAGCAAAGGATAATGGGTGCAGCCGAGGATAAGAGTATCGATATCTTTTCCGTCAAAAGCGGAAAGATAATCCTTTGCAACAAGTCTGGTTACTTCGCAGTTTGCGGCAAAATAGCCGTTTTCGACCAGCGGAACAAAAAGCGGACAGGCTTTTCCGGTAAATTTTGCTTCCGGCATTATTTCCGCGGTGAGCTTTTCATAAGAACCGCTTGCAACTGTTGCGGCGGTTGCAATTAAACCGATGTTTTTGTTTTTGGTTGCGGAAACAGCGGCTTTTACGGTAGGTTCAAGGACGCCCATGCAGGGGATTTTTCTTCCTTTGTTCATCTTTTCGCCGAGGACGGAACTTACCGTTCCGCAGGCTACAAGAATCATTTTTACGTCCTGTTTTTCAAGGAAATCCATGCACTGTTTCGCATATTCTTTTATGATATGAGGGCTTCGGCTTCCGTAAGGAACTCTTCCGGTATCGCCGAAAAAGACTATATCTTCTCCGGGAAGGATGCGGCGGAGTTCCCGGACGGCGGTTAAACCGCCCAATCCGGAATCGAAAACGCCTATTGGTCTGTTATCCATTTTATCAAAACCTTTCGTGAAAGGTGAAATTTTTATTCGCAGGCAAGTTCAAGAAGTTTATCGATAAGTTCGGAATAGGACATTCCGGTACTCATGATAAGCTTCGGATACATGGAGATGTTGGTGAAACCGGGAAGAGTGTTCGGTTCGTTGAGAACAATTTTTCCGCTTTCGCCGTCAATAAGGAAATCGACTCGGGTAAGACCTTTGCAGCCGAGAATCTTATAGGCTTTTTTGGCTGTTTCACGGATCTCTTCCGCAACGGAATCTTCGATTCTTGCTTTGAGGAAGGTTTCGCTCTCATCGTTGTAATATTTTGCGTCATAGCTGTAGAATTCATCCGCAGGAACAATTTCGCCGGGACCGCCGACCATAAGTTCATCGTTTCCGAGCACGGCGCATTCAACTTCGATGGGGCTTTGCACCGCTTCTTCGATGATGATTTTAACGTCGTGCTCAAAAGCAAGTTCCATTGCTTCACGGAGTTTTTCCGGGGTTTTTACTTTGCTGATTCCTACAGAAGAACCTGCGTTTGCGGGTTTTACAAAAACAGGCCAGCCGAGTTTTGTTTCAACAGCCCTTTCCGCTTCGGAATAATCAACGTTTCCACGGAAATAGGTGAGCCATTCAACCTGGGCAATTCCCGCTCCTTTAAGAAGGGTGTGGCAAACGTCTTTATCCATGCAGGCGGAAGATGAAAGAACCTTGCAGCCAACATAGGGAAGGCCTGCAATTTCAAGAAGGCCCTGCATTGTTCCGTCCTCGCCGTTTTTTCCGTGGAGAACCGGGAAAACAACATCGATATAAAGGGATTCCCAGCCGTTTTCGGTTTCTACCATTGCGCCATGGACTCTTCTGTCCGGGCAGATAAAAGCTTTTTTAAGATTTTCGGTATCTTTATTCCATTCGCGGCTGCGGACTTTTTCAATTTCGCCCTCATAAAGATACCATTCGCCGGTTTCGGTGATTCCAATAAGCACCGGCTCATATTTTTCTCTGTCAACGTTTTCCCAGACGGAAGAAACGGACATGCAGGAAACATCATATTCGCTTGAAACTCCGCCGAAAAGCAGAGCAAGAGTTTTCTTTTCCATTTTATATAAAACCTCTTTTCGGTTTATAATCAAAAATCAAAATTCGCCCGCAAGGCTTTCGAGAACGCCCATATAGGCGCCAGCGGGATCGCCGAGGAATTTTTCCTTTACCGCAAGGGCCTGTTCAATTGTCGGCATAAAGAGCGAAAGATCCATAAGATCTGTTCCGATATCGGTGACGCGGATGTGGATCATATATCCGTCCTCGGTTTTTGTTATGGAAACAAGATTTTCTTTTTCTATGCGGCGGCGCTGGATAATATTCCTGGAATTTTCGAGGGATTTTTCCCTTACGGAAGCAGGAAGATCGTTTTCAAGAGTTTTCGCCGCGGCTTTTCCTTTTTGTGTAACGGTGTATTCATTTATTCCGGAATCGCTCTTAAAAGAAACAACACATCCGGTTTCCTTGAGTTCGGCAAGAGCATCTGCAAATTCAAAATAGTTTGCGGCGCCGTCCGCAAGGATCGCTTCGGTCATCTCATCGAAGCTCATTGGTTCATCCAGTTCGGAAAGGATATGGCAGATGAGGATTCTTATTTCTCTTCCTTCGGTAAGGCCGCCGGGTCTTATTCCCGCGGTAAAAGTTTCTTCCATTTTTTCCTCTCCTTTTAAAAAAGTTTTTTGGAATAAATTTCTGTATATCGCAAAACGCCTTCAACGCGTTCGGATTTCATAAGACTTATACGGTTTGCCAAAACCGCTTTTTCAGGAAGAAGTTTTTCGGTTTCTTCCGCCGAAAAACCTTCTTTCGGTCTGAATTTTCTTGCAAGAGTTATATGGGGAACAAATTCCCTCTCATCAAGTTCAAGACCGAGGCTTTTTAATTTTTCGTAAACCGATTTTTGCAGGTTTGCGAGGTTTTCGTTTTCTTCGGTTCCTGCCCAGAAAATCCCTTTTTCAAAAAAACCTGTTTTTGAAATTCTGAAGCTGAAAGCGGGAAATTCAATTTCCGAAAGGGCAGATTTTATTTCTTCATCCCGTTCGGTTTCGCCGATGAAAACAAGGGTAAGGTGAAGATTTTCTTTTAGGGAAAAATTTCCTTCCGAAAATTTTTCCGCAGCTTTTCCGGCAGCAAAAATGGCGTTTTTTGTTTCATCATCAAAACAGATTGCTGCAAAAAGACGCATTTTTGCCTCCGTTAAAACCCACAAACGGAGGGACTTTCAGAAAAAAGTCCCTCCGCAATGAGATTATTTTTTATCAATCGGTTTTTACGCATTTATGCGGAATTTCGTGCTTCTGGAAAAGCTGGCCGCAGCGGGTGCACTTCCATGCCCAAGGATGTTCGCCGGTAAATTCAAGCGGGCCTTTGCAGTCAACATATTCCGGTTCGGCTGCTTTTGCTTCCTCTTTATGTTTCTGTTCGCCGGCTGCTTCTGCAAGGCGCTGTTTGCGTTCTTCTGCGCGTTTGCGATAGAATTCCGGATCGTAAGCGGTCATTCCTTCGGAATCGGTTTCGGGTTTTACCTGGTTATCCGGTTTACGTTTTTCTTCGCGTACCGGAGGAACATATTCGGTTACGGTATATTCCTCTTCTTCCTCTTCTTCTGCGGGAACTTCGGCAGCGGGTTCTTCGTAAACTTCTTCCTCAACCGGTTCTTCCTCGAAGATTTCTTCTTCGGTTTCCTCGATTGCAGGTTCTTCGTAAACTTCTTCGACAGTTTCTTCGACAACCGGTTCTTCAATTACTTCTTCGATGATTTCTTCCGGTTCTTCGATAATGGGTTCTTCAACAACGGGTTCCGGAGCTTTTTCACGTTTCGGTGCAAAGGGGTTTACCCATTCTTCATCCGGAACGGATCTGTAAGGATTGGGTGCAGGAGCAGGTTCCGGCTGGGGTTCGGGAATGGGTTCCGGACGAACGGGTTTATAGGGATTTACGTAAGGAGCAGGTGCCGGTGCGGGCTGTGCCATTTGCGGCTGCTGAGGCATTGCATAAGGATTCTGCTGATACTGGGGCATCTGCTGGGGCATTGCGTAAGGATTCTGCTGATATTGCGGCATCTGCTGGGGGTTCTGCTGATACTGCATCTGCTGCTGTGGCATTGCATAGGGATTCATATAGGGGTTCATATAAGGGTTGGGAGCCATCTGCTGTACTGCGGCAATGCGCTGTGCAATAAGTGCTTCCATTTCGCCTCTGAATGCGGAAAGTTCCGCTTTGATGGATTCTGCGGTATCGTCCGCAATTTCTGCGCGAAGTTCATCAAGACCCGCTTCCTCTTCTTCGCCTTCGGAAAGTGCTGCAAGCTGAACAGCGGTTTTTGCAGCAAGTTTTGCGTTGTTGTAAACAAGCTCGATGTTGGAATCAAGGCTCATTCCGCCGGTCATTTCTTTTACAAGAGTGAGGAGGAAAGGAGTGAGTTCCTTGCCTTTGATGTTGTTTTCTTCGGCTTTTTTAACTGCGATCTCAATCGCTCTGTCGGCCATGCCTTTGGACATTGCGTATTCCTTCGGAATGGGGTTTCCGACAAGCATACCGCCGTGGATTCCGAGATCGAGTTTCGCTTTGAATGCAGCGGCAAGTTCGTTCGGTGTGTTGATTCTGTAATCAACGCCGAATCCGCTTTCTCTGCAATAGAATGCGGGAAGTTCGTCGGTTCCGTATCCGATTACCGGAACGCCTTTGGTTTCAAGATATTCAAGGGTAAGACCGATATCGAGGATGGATTTTGCGCCGGCGCAAACGACCATTACGTCGGTTCTTCCAAGTTCTTCAAGGTCTGCGGAAATATCCATAGTGGTTTCCGCGCCGCGGTGAACGCCGCCGATTCCGCCGGTTGCAAAAACTTTGATTCCTGCCATTGCGGCAATGATCATGGTGGAAGCAACGGTGGTTGCACCATCCTGCTTGGTTGCGGCAAGAATGGGAAGATCGCGGCGGCTTGCCTTTGCGATTTTGGTGCCTTTTTTGCCGAAATATTCGATTTCCTGTTCGGAAAGACCTACTTTAAATTTACCGCCGATTATAGCGATTGTTGCGGGAACGGCACCTTCGTTGCGGATAAGTTTTTCAACGTTTCTTGCGGTGTTAACGTTCTGGGGATAGGGCATT
>JAZUAX010000110.1:0-10487 GCA_045638185.1 Oscillospiraceae bacterium
TATGATCGAAATACCTGTGCTTGGCCTTAAACTTCCGGTTATAAGCGAATGGAGCTATCCAAATCTTAAAAAAGCACCATGCCGCTATTCTGGTTCCGCCTATCTTGATAACATGGTTATTGCGGGGCATAATTACAGTTCGCATTTCAGCGGTATTGAAAATCTTTCTTCCGGAGAAATAATCATTTTTACAGATATGGATGGAAATCGATTTGAATATAATGTTGCGGCAATAGAGGTTCTTCCGCCGACAGCAGTTGATGAAATGACAAGCGGAGAATGGGATCTTACGCTTTTTACCTGTAACGCAACAGGAAATTACAGAATTGCAGTAAGATGTGATAAATGAAAAAAGAGCGGGTTTTAAACCCGCTCTTTTTTTGCATAAAAAACCTTTAATTTATTAACGATAGGGGCGATAAATTCCGAATTGGTGTTATTACTCCAAACAAAGAATTATTTCAACATAATGCCAGATGCTTACATCTTCTGGACAACCGGCGTCATCTACTGCAGTGGTGCCGGAAAGAATGTAGTAGACTTTTCCGGGATAGACTTCGTGGATCTCATAGCCAAGGAAGGAAAGAAAGTATCCAAGATCAGCTTCTGACAAGGGGACAAAGGTCTAAGGTACTTCATAAGTTTTGCGTATGCCGTGGCCGACATAGTACTCGAAGTTTTGCCTGCTGTAACGAACATAAAAATAGTTCTTTTTCATAACGGTGACCTCCTGGTCAGCATATCACGCGCCCAGGGAATTGTCAATTTTGCAAAATACAGATTTAGATGTTTACAGCTTCCACAGACTTCAATTGCAATTGGAGCTTATCTGCTATAAGTGCGATAAATTCGCTATTAGTGGGTTTTCCTTTGCTGCTGTGGATGGTGTATCCGAAGTAGGAATTGAGCACGTCAACGTCGCCGCGGTCCCAGGCAACTTCGATTGCGTGACGGATTGCTCTTTCAACCCTTGAGGAAGTGGTTCCATGCTTTTTAGCAACGGAAGGATAAAGACATTTTGTAACAGAATTCATTATCTCGATATCATTTACGGCCATAATGATTGCTTCCCGAAGATAGTGATATCCTTTGATGTGTGCCGGAACACCGATTTGATGTATGATATCGGTTATCACAATTTCAAGATTTGAATCGGATTTTCCGGAAGAGAAAGAACCGCTGTGCCCGGTGCTCAAACAAAGACTGCGGATTCTTTCGGCAAGTATGGAGTAATCGATTGGTTTTATAAAACAATAAGCGACGCCGTTTGAAAGAAGTTCTTTTTCAAGGATTGAACTTTCTGAAGGGACAAACGCTGTAAAAAGGGGAGAATTTTCCTCAAGTTTTTCCTTAACGGAATTGATTACGCTTACGAGATCCATCTGCGGCATAAAAGAGTTTGAAATAACAACGTCGGGTTTTTTAAGTATAATTTTATCAAAAAGTTCGCGTCCGTTTTTGGAAACAACAGAAACTTCAAATCCAAATGAAGAAAGCGCGTTTTCGCATAAATTACAAAATTCAATATCATCATCCGAAATCAAAACGCTGATTTTATTTTCCATATAACCTTCCTGTTCTCCGCACAAAGCTGTTTTTTCTTTATTTTTTAATGGTTTTTATGTGCGGTAAAATACCATTATTTTACTAAAATGTAAGAAACTGGATATCCATGAGTAAATAATACCATATTTTTCCAAACTGTCAATAGATTTACCAAATTTTTACAGATAATATTTTTATAAAATCAAAATTGCTTGACGAAATAAAAAGATTTTTATATTATGTTATCAGATAAAAGGAGGGGTATCATATGTTTTATGATAAAGTAAAAGAATCGGCAGATTATATCAGTGAAAAACTTTCTGAAATTCCAAAAACCGCAATAATTCTCGGAAGCGGACTTGGCGGCCTGGTTGATTTTATGGAAGAAAAAACGGTTATTCCTTATGCCGAAATTCCAAATTTTCCTCAATCTTCCGTTGCCGGTCATGCCGGAAACTTTGTGGTAGGTAAAATTGAAGGAAAACTTATTGCCGCCATGCAGGGAAGATTCCATTATTACGAAGGATTTTCAGCAAGGGAGCTTTGCTATCCGCTTTATGTAATGAAACTTCTCGGTATAGAAAATCTTATCGTTACCAATGCCGCCGGCGGAGTTAACAGAGATTTCAAACCCGGGGACCTTATGATCATTGATAACTACATAAATTTTATCAGGGTCAACCCGCTTATCGGAGATAACGACGAACGTTTCGGACCAAGATTCCCTGATATGTCCGAACCTTATTCTCCTGTTCTCCTTGAAAAAGCTGAAAAAGCTGCGGAAAAACTCGGACTCGATTATAAACGCGGAGTCTATGCTCTTTTTAACGGTCCCTGTTATGAATCTGCTGCTGAGATTCGTGCTTTTGCAGCTCTTGGAGCAGATGCAGTCGGTATGAGTACTGTTCCGGAAACCATTTGCGGAAACTATCTGGGAATGAAAGTTTTCGGAGTTTCCTGCATTACAAATATGGCAACAGGAATAGCAACTGTTAAACACAGCCATGAAGAAGTTGTTCGTGTTGCAAACGAAGCAAGCGAAAAACTTTGTTCCTGGATGAAAGAACTTGTTGTAAATATTTGATATAATAAAAAAGGCACAGCGTTTTACTGTGCCTTTTAATGACCGAGAGGTGATAAATTGGTAGATATCAAAGTCTGGATGGACATGTTTTTGGAAAAAATTAACGAAGTTTTCGGTGAAAGAGTTTGGTTTGTTGGTTTACAGGGAAGTTACGGACGCGGCGAAGCAACGGAAAAAAGTGATATAGATACTGTTGTAATTCTTGATGAACTTTCAGTTTCGGATATAGATCTTTATAATAATATGCTTAACAGTTTACCGAACAGGGAACTTATCTGCGGTTTTATTTCCGGAAAAAACGAAATATTTAATTGGGAGCCTTCCGACCTTTTTCAGTTTTATTATGATACAAAACCGATAAAAGGAAGCCTTGATGAACTTTTGGAACGAATAGATGCTGAGGCAGTAAACAGAGTAATCAAATTCGGAGTTTGCAATATTTTTCATGGATGTGTACACAATATGCTCTATGAAAAGAGCGAGGAAATTCTAAAAGGATTATATAAATCTGCTTCATTTATAGTTCAGGCAATTTGTTTCAAAGAAACCGAAAAGTATATAACTCTTCAGAAAGATCTGCTGAAAGTTGTTTCCGATGATGAGAAAATTATTGTTGAAACGTTTTTACATTTGAAAAACGGTGAAGCAGTTGATTTTGATAAAATGTCGGAAATTCTGTTTATGTGGACAAAAAAACAAATAGAAAAACAAAAAAACGTCCTGTAATTACAGGACGTTTTTGTTTTTCAGTTTCTTGAACATTTTTCCGCATCTATTGCAAGAACAAGCATAAGTGAACATATTGCGTCACGGGGATAATTTACGTCTATGATATATGTATCCGTAAAATTGAAAAGCTCTTTTGAAACGGTTGCAATTTCTTCGCCGCAAGGACCGATTATGTTATAATCCCATTCGAAGAAGTTTCCGTCAATATGCCAACCGTTGAAGTCTATATTAAATTTTGGAGTAAAAAGGCTGAATTCCTTGCTGATACAGCCAATATAATCATTTCCGAGATATATTTCAAATTTCGGGAGAAAAGCAAGAACACGTTCTTTTACTGTTCCGATTTCGGTTCCGAGATTATCATAGATTTTAAGACAATGTCCCCAGGAAAGCTGACCTTTTACCGTATAAACAGTGTTGCCGCTTTCGTCGTAGATATCATAGCTGTCGAACCAGGAGAAAAAACGCTGTTTGAATAAAAGTTTCATATAAAATGCCTCCTCTTTGTTTGACACATTTTTATAAGAATATTATAATATCACTATATAATGAATTCAAGGAGTTTTCTATGCCTAATATAATTGAAATAACCGATTTTTCTGCGCAGGAACTTGATATTTATGCGCGTCTGACGGAAGTTCAGCTTCTGAACCGTGAATTTCCGGAAAAAGGAATGTTCATTGCCGAAAGTCCAAAGGTTATTGAAAGAGCCCTGGATGCAGGATATGAACCGGTTTCTATTCTTGTTGAAAAAAAGCATATTGATGGAGAAGCGAAGGAAGTTATTGTAAGATGCGGCGAAATTCCGATTTTTGCGGCGGAATTTGATGTTCTTAAAGAACTCACCGGTTTTCCTTTAACCAGAGGACTTCTTTGCGCTATGCGTCGAAAACCACTTTTGAGCACGGAAGAAATATGCGCCGATGCTCGAAGAATTGCGGTGCTCGAAGATGTTATGAATCCCACAAATATAGGAGCAATAATCCGTTCTGCGGCAGCTCTTAACATTGAGGCGGTGCTCGTGACTTCCGGCTGCAGTAACCCGCTTTACAGAAGAGCAATACGCGTGAGCATGGGAACGGTTTTTCAGGTACCTTGGACTTTTGCGGGCGAAAATTGGCAGGAAGATTTAAGAAAACTTGGCTTTAAAACCGCTGCTATGGCCCTTTGTGACAACACTTTGAGCATTGATGATGAACGTCTTGCAAAAGAGGAGAAACTTGCAATCGTTCTCGGAACAGAAGGGGATGGGCTTTCCGCAAAAACCATTGCTGATTGCGATTACACTGTAAAAATCCCTATGGCGAACGGGGTGGATTCTCTTAACGTTGCCGCAGCAAGTGCGGTCGCTTTCTGGGAATTAAGAAAAAGATAAATAAAGAAGCGTGTGCTTAAAGCACACGCTTTTTTTGGTTATTTCAAGCCGAAAATTTGTTTCATTTTTCCGAGGAATCCGGATTTTTTGCGCTTGCTCTGTTCGATGTCGCAAATGAGGTTGTAAAGCCCATCTTCGGAAAGAATCCCGCGCTTCAAATCTTTAGGGAGCTCTCCTTTTTCATCAAGCGAATAGTCACGAAGCCATTGTCCGCTTTCCATATATTGAGTTAAAAGCGAGACCTTTTTTTGAATAACTTCGTCTTCAAAAAAACAAGCATTGTTTTTAAAAGCGTTTTCAACTTCGTCGTAAATTTTTTCGAGATATTCAATTCGTTCGACCACGTAGTTTAATTCTTCTTTTTCCAAGGAAACGCCTCCTTTTTTAATACTTAAGGATTCAAAAAGTTCTTCTTTTGTCATAATTTCAGAATGCCCGCTTATGCAGTGAGTGAAATCAAGCCGTTCCAGAAGAACAAGAAAATCTTCAACAAGTTTTTCGTCATAAGGGATTTTTGCGATGTTTTCAAGAAAATCTTCTTCGTGCTCAATGTCAAAATCCCACGGTTTTCCGTAAAGATCCTTGCAGTTTGAATCCCCGAGAAAAACGAATTTTTCCGAAGGAATGTAACAGATAACGGAATCCTCCGAATGGGGACCTTTTGCGTGGATGAATTCACAGGAAATTCCGCCAAGGTCAAGAGCCATCGTTTCTTCAAAAACAGTGTCGGCCGCAACAACTTCAATCTTACTTCTGTCGGGATATTCTCGTTTTATCATTTCGGTGCAGAAAACGATGTCTTCTCCGGTTTCAATGCGATTTTTCATGGAATCATCGTCCCATTTCCATTCGGAAACCTTTTTAAGTTCATCATTGGTTTTTGTTCCGGAAATAATGTTTGCACCCCAGAATTTTGCTCCGAAGGAATGGTCCCAATGCCAGTGGGAGAGGAGAACATGATCCGGAAACGGAAGACCTTGTTCCAAAAGTTCTTTTTTAAGTTTTACAACATGTTCTGCGGAATTTCCAGCATCATAAAGTAAAGTTTGTTTTTCACCGATTATTAGTCCGATGTTGGGCCTGTCGGTGTAATGTTCCGCAGAATGTATGTAGATATGTTCGGTTATTTTATCAAACATTTTATTTCTCCGATTCGGCAATGAATTGTTCAAGGTTTATTTTGTGGTTATATTTTATTGCGGCAGCGCGATCTTTTTCGATTATGATTTCGTTAAGGTCAAGACCGTTTACAGCGGCTATCGCAACGGCATAATGGATAGCATCGGTAAGTTCTTTTCCAAGTTCAGTCTGCAGATCGGTTCCGTTATCAGCTTTTCTTCCGGTTTTCTTGTTGATAACTTCCGCAACTTCGCCGATTTCTTCGATAAGCTTCATAAAAAGATTGTTTTCTGTGATTGAAACACCATTTTTCTTTGTAAATTCACCGTAAGTTTCTGCAAGATAGGATTCAAGGTTATTTATCGTTATTTCCATCTGTTTTTCTCCTCTTAATTTATATTTTTATATTATCATATTCCGATAAAAAAAGACAGAGCAAAATGCTCTGTCTTTTTATTTGAAATAATTTTATTCGCCTTCAAAAATTCCGAGAAGAACAACGCCCAAAATGATGATGCTGATAAAAATGTACTGTTTTCTGGTAAGTTTTTCTTTAAGGAAAATTCTGGAGAGAAGAAGAGAAACAACGCAAACACAAGAGATGATAGGAGCGGCAATGGCACCGTTTCCGCTCATTGCGTAAACATAAGTAAGCTGACCTGCGGTTTCGCAAATGGCGGCAATAGCTTTGTCTTTTTGTTTCGGAAGCTCAAATTTAACGCCTTTGAACATCATGAAAGCAAAGAGAATGATTCCGCATATTGCAAAGGTAAGTTCGTAGGAAACATTTGCGATAAGTTCGATGTTTTCTTCATTTACGCCAATAAGGGGGCTGGTTTCCATTTCAAGGAAATATATGTCGAGGAAACTTCCGAGAGCATCGATAATTGCATAGCAGAAAGGCATTGCAAAAGCAATTACGGCGAGTCTTTTTCCAAGACGTTCTCTTCTTTCAATGCTGGAAGTGTGTTCGGTATAACTTACACCGACGATACCTACTACGATTATTGCAATTGCAACCCAGATAATGGGATCGATGGTCTCTCCAAGGAAAATTACGCAAAGAAGGGAACACATAGCACCGGAAGTGTTTTCGATGGGGTCAGAAAGAGATTCTTCGATGAATCTGATTCCGAAGAAAGAACATGCCATGGAAACGATGTAGCAAAGAGAAACCGGTAAGTAAGTTATGAGGTTCATGGGGTCATAATAAACATCGGAAGTAAGCAATGTGAATATTGCGTGGATTCCCATTACGGCACCGACCATTATACATACTCTTAAATGATCATATTTTTCATTTTCGTGTGAGCCTTTTTTATAAAAAAGCTCTGCAATACCCCAAAGCAAAGTTGTTGCAAGGGTAAAGATAAACCACATATAAATACCCTCCTGTTTAAATAGGAAAATTATAGCTTAAATATAATAAAATAATTTTTTAAAAATGTCAATAAAAAAACAAGGTCTCGAATTTTTGTTTTTTTGACAAAAGTTTTAGGGCGTTTTCTGTAGCCTGGGGAGAAAATATTTACGGATTTCGCTTTGATTTGTTATATCTCCCGTATCATATTTGTAAATTCTGTTAAAAATAAAAAGCGCGGATGTTAATCCGCGCTTTTGTTTCGTTTTTTTGTTATTTGCAATAAGCGACAAGAAGTTTAAGAGTGTTTTCAACGCCTTCTTTATGGCTTCTTTCGTAACCGTGAGAAGCATATACACCGGAACCGATGAGTCCGTGGCGGATATCATATCCGGCATCAAGAGTAGAATCAACGTCGGAGCCATAGAACGGATAGATATCAACTGCAAAATTAAGATTATTATCTTTTGCGGCTTTGATAAGTCCGGTAACAACGTCATAATTATAAGGTCCGCGGGAATCTTTTGCGCAGATGGATACCATGTGTTCATCACATCCAAGGCCGTCACCTACACAACCCATATCCACGGAAATCATTTCGGTAACGCCTTCGGGAATGGAAGCTGCGCCGCCGTGTCCGACTTCTTCATAAACAGTAATATAATGATACTGACGGTTTTCGAGTTCGATATTATTTTCCTTAAGATATTTTGCATATCCGAGAAGAATGCCAACGCTTAATTTGTCGTCAAGAAAACGGCTTTTGATATAGCCTTTTGATGTTACAGTGGTTCTGGGATCAAAGCAAACGATATCGCCGACCATTATTCCGAGTTTTTCGGTATCTTCTTTGGAATTTACAACCTCATCAAGAACAACTTCCATGTCTGCATATTTGCGTTTTATATCATTGTAATCTGCATTTACATGAATGGAAGCGTTGTTAAGCTGGAAGGTTCCTTCATAAATTCCGTCAAAACGTGTGATAATGCGGCAGTTTTCGGCTTCTGCATTGTTGGGATTCATACCACCGAGGGGGGAAACTTTAAGATTTCCGTTGCCTTTGATTTCGGAAACCATAGCACCCAATGTATCGGTGTGTGCGGCAAGTACGATTCCGTTATCTTTGTTTTTGCCGCCGATATCTACAAGCACACATCCTTTTACAGTTATTTTCGGTTCATATCCGAGCTTCCTATATTCTTCCATTACGAATTCGGCTGCATTTTTTGTGTAGCCGGTAGGACTGTCGATCGCAAGAAGCTTGCAGGTTATATCGGTGATGTAATCAACATATTTCTTCATTAAAAATCCACCTCGGTGCGTTTTTATTATATAAATTTATTATAGCATGTATGGCAAAAAAATAACAGGGGCAAGAGCTCCTGTTATTTGCATTTTTTTGATACTTCCAGCATATTTTCGATGAAAATTCCATATCCTTTCGTTGGGTCGTTTACAAAAACATGAGTGACTGCTCCAACAAGTTTTCCGTCCTGTATAATGGGAGAACCCGACATTCCCTGAACGATTCCGCCGGTCATCCCGATAAGCTCTTCATCGGTAACTTTTATAATCATGTTTTTTGTCATATTGTTGTCGGAAAGATTGATTTTCTCTATTACGATATCATATTCTGCGGAGTCTGTTCCGTTTATAGTTGAAAGAATTACCGCATTGCCTTCGTAAATTTCCTGCTTATGAGCAACAGGCATATCGATTCCTTCGATTTTATAATCAAGAGTACCATAAAGGCCGGTTTCATTGTTGATTTTTACCGTACCGAGATTTTCATTGCCCGTAAATGTTCCGCCAAGTTCTCCGGGTGCGCCTGCGGTACCTTTTTTGATTTTTGTAATTGCTGCTTCAACGATTTCACCGCTTGAAAAAGGAAGTATAATGCCTGTATCAACATCGCAGACTGCATGTCCCAAACCGCCAAAAGACAATGTTTCAGGATCGTAAAAAGTGATTGTTCCTATCCCTGCGGAACTGTCACGCACCCAGAAGCCGGCTTTATATCTGCTTTTGTCTTTCAGCATTTCCGGTTTTACGGAAATATTGACGACGCTGCCGTTTCTTTCTATAAGAAAATCAAGAATTTTTCCCTCGGAATTTTCTATAAATTCAGCGACCTCTTCATTGGTAAAAACTTTTTTGCCGTTAATTTCTTTCAGAATATCGCCTTCCAAAAGTCCGGAATCAACAGCGGGACAACGGTTTCCGTCGATACAGTTTATTTTTGAAAAGCCGACTATCAGAACACCATCTGTAAACATTTTTACGCCAAATGGCGTTCCGCAAACAGTTAGGATTTTTTCATCGGTAAAAGTAAGCGAAACTTCTTTTACGGGGAAGATTCCCAGAAGTTTTGCTGTTACTGAATGTGATGAAATTTTAGGGCTGAAAACTTTTTCTGATTTTTCTGAAAAAGTTTGGAAGGAAACAAATTTTCCGTATGGTGAAGAAAAGCCGGGATTTTTGTTGGAAACATAAAATCTGTCAGGCAGAAGAGAATCGAAAATAAAAACGGCTGCCATTATTAAAACTGAAGAAACAATAAAAACAGCAGCGATTTTTTTATATAATTTATAAAACAAAATTACACCTCCTTCAAAAAATATTTTTACTCAAAAAATTTTTTATATTATCACCAAAGTTTTGCTTGCTTAAGCACCAAAAAAGACATATAATATTGTATATAAAATAATTTTAATATTTTATAAAGAAATTTCAAAAAAACTCTTGACGAGCCTATATACTTTATGCTATAGTATATACACCTCTAAAAGGGTTTATTTTTTTGCGCAAAAAAACCCGTGTCCTTAAATATGAGGGAGGCAAAAATTCCAAGAATCAGGAGGTGCCGCAATGCGAGTCAAAATAGTGTTGGCATGCACTGAGTGCAAGCAACGCAACTACACAACCAAGAAAAACAAAAAGAATGATCCGGACAGACTTGAAATGAAAAAATATTGCAGGTTCTGCCGTAAACACACGCTCCACAAAGAGACGAAGTAAGGAAAGGAAGAGGTATTAACCGTGGCTAATGAAAATACTGCGAAAAAGCCGTCCCTTTTCTCTAGAGTAAAACGTTTCTTCAAAGACATCGCCGGTGAACTTAAAAAAATTGCATGGCCCAGCAAAAAACAGGTCATCAATAACACCACCGTTGTAATTGTAGTCGTTATCATCTCTTCGATCGGTATCAGCCTTGTAGACTATTTCTTTGGTCTCATCATTAGGCTGTTCTTCGGCTCTTAATGCGCGAAAGG
>JAZUAX010000111.1:0-2886 GCA_045638185.1 Oscillospiraceae bacterium
ACATCGATCCTGTGACGGCAATAATCCTTTCCTCGGTCATTCTTAATGAAAAAATGACTTTTCATGGGATTATCGGCGCGGTACTTATCCTTGCAAGCGCAGCCGCCGGTGAAATGATAAAATCCAAAAAAAGCTGAAAAATTCATCCGAAATATTTTCTTATCCGCTTTTCGGTATCTTCAGAAAAATGAATAAGCCCGGCGGAAATATCCCGCTCCGTATCGTTTGTAATATGACCGGAAATGCTTTTTCCCGAACCGCAGAGCACCCCGACAAGTTTTGCCCAGCGTTCCTTATCAAAAGCGTTTATATCTGTTTCTGTATAGTTGAAAATTGTCGGATACACCCCGCTTTCCGGAAGAAAACGCCGCAGCCGCCGGTTCAGGAATGCCGCCGTTATTCTTGAAAAAACATCACATCTTTCGGATTCCGAAAAATGCGGACATTCAACGATATCGCATATCTTTTTCCCCGTCATATTCTGTACGCCGGAAATAAGATTCACGTATCTGTCTCCGTCGGAATACCGTATATCTTCCGGCAGAATATAATCGAAGGAACCGGTTTCCGAAATTATTTTTTCGGCGGATTCCCTGATCCAGATAAAATATCCCGCAAGTTCAATACCGAGATTTGTTTCCACCGCTCCGGCAAAAACTTCCGGAGAAACGGAAGAAAACAGAGAATCCGCTGAAACAGAAACTCCGCCATAATCAAGCGCCGCTTTTCCGGAAAAAGTAAAAACCGGAATTCTTCCTTCCCTCGCGTCAAGATTTATCAGGGTGAAAGGTCCAAAGCCTTTTTCACTTTCATGTATAAGAAGAAAAACCGCCCGGTCGTCCTCAAGAAAGATCTCCTCTTTTTCTTCTTCCGTTTTTTCGTTTTCCGGAATTTTTGAAAAACGAAAAACAAAAAACAGCGCGCCAAGAAAACAAAAAACAAACCCTGCTGTAAAGGCAAGGGCAAAAATACGTATTTTCACAAAAACGCCTCCGAAGGATATTCTTCCCCGGAAGCGCTTTTTTAATTCGCCGTTAATTTTGTTTTCATCGCAAACCGGCGTATTTTTCCTTTGTTGCAATTCCGCCGCGGATATGGCGTTCGCTTTTGTTTTTTTCAAGCACGGCTTTAACCTTAAGATACAGGTCCGGGTTGAGGTAACGCAGCCTTTCGGAAACGTCTTTATGCACTGTGCTTTTGCTGACCCCGAATTTTTTTGCGGCGGAGCGCACCGTTGCTCCTTTTTCGATTATGTATTCTGCGGCAAGAATTGTTCTTTCTTCCGGCATACCTTTCATAAAAATCCCTCCTAAAAAACGGTGAGTATAAAAGATATTCCCGGAAAAGGATTTTTATTACTTGAAAAAACAAAGAAATATGTTAGTATAATATCAGAAGAAAAAGTCTAATGTAGGTTTAGAGTTTTTGGAGGTTTGAATATGAAGAACGAACTTTTGAGTATCGGAGAAATGGCAAAAATAAACAATATTTCAGTTTCCACCCTCCGCCTCTATGATGAGATAGGTCTTATAAAACCCTGTTTTATCGATAAAGAAAGCCGGTACCGTTATTATAATATCCGCCAGAACGCAAGGCTTGATATGATACAGTATATGAAGGCGCTCGGAATGGAGCTTAAAGAGATAAAAGAAGTTCTTGAAAGCGAAGATACGAAACTTATCGAATCAATTCTTATTCATAGAAAAAAACAGGTTAAAGAACAGATTTCAAACCTTAATCTTCAGCTTGCGGCAATTTCCAGAACCATCGAAAGCCTCGAGCGTTATCGCAAATCTCCCAACATCGGTACGATAACCATTGAATATATCCCCCACAGAAAGATCTATTCAATGCCAACGTCCATAAACTTTTACGATTACGGAATCGAGGTTTATGAAAACGAGCTTAAGGAACTTAAAAACAGCCTTATAAAACGCAATCTTCCGCAGATATATTATTGCAACGCGGGAACAACAATGAAAAAAGAAAGTTTTCTTGAAGGAAAACTGGAATCCGACGAAATTTTTGTTCTTGTGGATGATAACTTTCCGCAGAGCGAATCCATAAAGAGAATTGAAAGTGGAATGTATGTCTGCATTTATCTCGACAGTTTTGATGATGAACCGGAATACGCAAAGCGCCTTCTTGAATACTGCGTCGAAAACAATTATAAAGTTGCGGGAGATTATATTTGCGAGGTCCTTACGGAATTCAGTGTTTTTGATGATGAAAAAAGGGGAATGTTCCTCCGTCTGCAAGTCCCGGTGGCATTCAGATAAGTTAATAAAAATTTAACAAAAAGTCCTTGACTCTCAACCTGCTTTAGAGATTATAATGGTGTTAATGAAAAAACAGGAAGGAAGTTTTTGAAATGGAAAAAGTTAAAGTAGTACAGTATGGCTGCGGAAAAATGGCAAAATACATCATCCGTTACCTTTATGAAAAAGGCGCACAGATTGTTGGCGCAATTGACGTTGACCCCGCTGTTGTTGGCATGGATATCGGCGATTTCGCTGAACTCGGCGTAAAAACCGGCGTTGTAATCAAATCCGATGCAGACGAAGTTCTCGATAACTGCGACGCAGATATCGCTGTTGTAACCCTTTTCTCTCTCGTAAGCGATTGCTATGATCACTTCGAAAAATGCCTCTCCAGAGGTATCAACGTAATCACCACCTGCGAAGAATCCACCGGCAGCTGGAGCACCAGCCCCGAGCTCACCAACAAACTTGACGTTATCGCAAAAGAAAACAACTGCACTTTCGTTGGTTCCGGTATGGAAGATATTTTCTGGGTAAACATGATCGGTCTCGTAGCAGGCGGTGTTCAGAAAATCACCAAAATCGAAGGCGCTGTTTCCTATAACGTAGAAGATTACGGCCTTGC
>JAZUAX010000112.1:0-28304 GCA_045638185.1 Oscillospiraceae bacterium
GCTGAACAGATTATGGAACAGGAACAGCAGGAACTTTCTGCAGAACAGCTTTCCGAACTTCTCCAGATTCGCCGCGATAAACTCACTGCTCTTCGCGAAGCAGGCAAAGACCCTTTTACCATCACCAAATTTAACGTAACCAATTATTCCGGCACCATTAAAGAAACCTTTGTCGACCCTGCAGAGGGCGAAGAAAGCACCATGACTGTTTCTCTCGCAGGACGTATCATGAGCAAGCGCGGCATGGGCAAAGCTTCCTTTGCTGACCTTCAGGACAAAGAAGGCAGAATCCAGCTTTACGTTCGTAAAGATATGGTTGGTGAAGAAGATTATGCAGATTTCAAAAAATGGGATATCGGCGACATCATCGGTGTTGAAGGTATTGTTTTCCGCACTCATATGGGCGAAATTTCCATTAAAGCAACCAAAATTGTTCTTCTTTCCAAATCTCTTCTTCCCCTTCCGGAAAAATTCCACGGCCTTAAAGACCAGGAACTCCGTTACAGACAGAGATACGTTGACCTTATCATCAACCCCGAAGTAAAAGATACTTTCATCAAACGCAGCCAGATCATGCGCGAACTTCGTTCCTTCCTTGACGGCCGCGGCTTCCTTGAAGTTGAAACTCCTATCCTTACTCCTTTTGAAATCGGCGCTTCTGCAAGACCTTTCCTTACTCACCATAACACCCTTGATATGGACATGGTTCTCCGCATTGAGACCGAACTTTACCTCAAACGTCTTATCGTCGGTGGTCTTGACAGAGTTTATGAAGTTGGCCGTATTTTCCGTAACGAAGGTATGGACACCAAACACAACCCCGAATTCACTTCTATCGAACTTTATCAGGCTTTCACCGATTTCCGCGGCATGATGGATCTTGTTGAAGACATGATGAAAACCGTTGCAATGAATGTTTGCGGAACTCTCAAAATTCCTTATCAGGGAAAAGAAATTGACCTTGGCAATTGGGAAAGACTTACTATGATCGAAGCCGTCAAAAAATATTCCGGCGTTGACTTTGCAGAAGTTTCTTCCGACGAAGAAGCAATTGCACTTGCAAAAGAACATCATGTTGACCTTCCCGAAGTTCCTACCAAAGGCGCTATTCTTGCTGAATTCTTTGACGCTTTCGTTGAAGAAAATCTTATTCAGCCTACCTTCATCTATGATTACCCCGTAGAAATCAGCCCCCTTGCAAAACGCAAACCGGAAGATCCCGCATTTACCGAACGTTTCGAATACTTCATCAACGCAACCGAATTCGGCAACGCATTCAGCGAACTTAACGACCCGATCGACCAGAAAGGCCGTTTTGAACGTCAGGTTGCAGAACGTCTTGAGCTTGATCCTACCAGCAAAGCACAGGTTGACTATGACTATGTAACCGCTCTTGAATACGGTATGGCTCCTACCGGCGGCCTTGGTTTTGGTGTCGACAGACTTGTAATGCTTCTTACCGACAGCGCTTCCATCCGCGACGTTCTTCTCTTCCCGACAATGAAACCCACCGATAAATAAAGTTTTAAAAAGCGGCAGTTTGTACTGCCGCTTTTTTGTTTTGATGTTAGTATAAAAAATAACAAACCATGGGAATCCCATAGTCCGTTTAATTTTATTTTGTTGGCACAACAGAAAAATCGCTATTGTTGTTTAAAAAAGTATAAATTGGAACACCAAATGAACCGTCATCCAAAATATTTTCAGCAAGAGTTTTTAAAAAGAAATCCATCCACATACTATCAGGCTGTTCAGCATTCGGGACTTGTTCCGTAGCCCAAATTGGAGAAAGAGCTTTAAGTTCTTTCGTATCAAGCACAACCCCGATGGAAACATCGTAAAAATCGAATGAACATTCAAAAGCATATATCGACTTTTTATTCTTGTCAATTTCAATATCTTCAGGAATATCCGTTAACGTAATCATCATTCTACCGGTAATTTTTCCATTTCCTTTTTCAAAATCGGAAATTGTACCTTTTTCTAAAAGTATTTTTTCTATATTATTGAACAATTCCTCATCAATTAACATTATATTACCGCCTTAAATATTTTAAAACATTTTACCACAATTCTGCTCTATCATCAAATAAAAAATTTATAAAATTTTTTAAGCGGCAGGATAATCTGCCGCTTTTTTGTTTATTTGTTCATAATTTTATGCTACTATAAATTTATAAAAACAAAGGAAGTGATTTTTTTGAAAAATGCCCTTAAAATAATAAGCATCGTTATGTTTCTGATTATGGTAACTGCGCTTGTTCTTTTTATTTCAACGTTTTTCGGAAACAGTGGAGGCGGTTTTATTGACCTTACCAACGTTGTTCAATATTTTCTTTGCGGGGCTATTGTTGTTTCCGGAATTATCGAAATTGTAACAGCAAATTTCGGATGGAGAAAGAAAAAATGATTACGATTTTTAACAGAAAAGAAGTTTTTATAACTTATGATGCCAACGAACAGCTCCGGATACGCAATATTCTTCGTGATAACGGCATTGAGCATTACACAAAATGCGAGGGCAGAAACGATTGGAACCGTGGAAGAACCGGTTCTTTCGGAATCGACATGAGCTGCAACTATGAATATAAAATCTATGTTAAGCGCAAAGATTATGAAAAAGCAATCCGTTCAATTATGGAAAAAAGATAAAAGCGCCTTTTCGGCGCTTTTCTTTTTATGCTTTTTGATGTATAATAAATAAAATATTCCATTACGAGGTTTTTAAAAAATGGTACTTAATCTTATAAACTTCATTGAGGTAGGAATAGTCTGGATACTCATTATTCCGGAGCTTCTTTTTGCGATTCACAAAGAAAAAAGAGAAAACAAAAAGCCGGATGCCGCTTCAATTACTGAGCAATTCGGAAGATATGCTTCGATGCTCCTCATGGTTCTTCCTTTGGGAATATGGGAATTCGGTTTCAAATCTCCCGAAGAAATGATAATCTATTTTGCCGGAAATGGAATTCTTCTTGCGGTATATATTCTCTTCTGGGTACTTTTCTTTAAAAAACAGAGTTTTGGAAAAGCAATGATAATTGCGATAATCAACATTACTGTTTTTCTCCTTTGCGGAATCATTCTTCGCCATTTGTTCCTAGTTATTTTCGCCGTTATTTTTGCAATCGGACACCTTGCTGTAACCGTTAAAAAATTCAAGGAGGCATAACATGACCGATTATTCCCTTCTTTGCCAAAATCTTTCTGCCATAACCGAAGATGTACCTTATGAAACGGCAAACCTTGCAAATGCTTCTGCCCTTTTGTGGGAAAATCTTCCCGAACTCAACTGGGCCGGGTTTTATAAAATGATTGGCGGAAAACTTGTTCTCGGACCTTTCCAGGGAAAAACCGCCTGCATAGAAATCGAAATCGGACGCGGCGTTTGTGGAACAGCTGTTGCAGAAAATAAAACGCAGGTTGTTTACGATGTTCATCAGTTTCCGGGACACATTGCTTGCGACTGTGCTTCAAATTCAGAAATCGTTGTTCCTATCCATGTTGATGATGAAATATGGGGTGTCATGGATATTGACAGTCCTGTTATCGGAAGGTTTTCCGAAGAAGATAAAACAGGCCTTGAAAATTTTGTAAAAACTCTTGAAAAAGTTTTATAAAAAAGAAAAACGCCGCGGTAACCGCGGCGTTTTTTCCGTTTGGCCCCATGTTTTTACCGAATATCTTAATTTCAACAAATCTGTTTTTCTTTATGATATATTATTCTCACAGGAGGTGAAACGATGAAATTCAGACTTATCATCGATAAATCCAAGGAAGAAGAAATTACAGCGACAGTGCACAGCCGCTCTTCTCTTACCGACAGAATCGAAACTCTTGTAATGCAGTATAGCGGCAGCGACCGAATTCCTGTTTTTTCGGAGGATGAAATAAAGCTCCTTTCCCTTTCTGAAACAGAATGTATTGTTTCCATAGACGGAAAAACTTTTGCTGTTGATCCTTCCGGAAAAAAATTCAGGGTAAAAATGAGGCTTTATGAAATCGAGGAAATTCTTCCCTCATATTTTATCCGAATCAACAAATCTGCCCTTGCGAATGAAAAACGGCTAGAGCGTTTTTCGGTCGGATTCAGCGGCGCTGTTGATGCGGTTTTCAAAAGCGGATATAAAGAATATGTTTCACGCCGCTGTTTTGCAGAAATCAAAAGGAGGTATAATGCAAAATGAAAGCATTTTTTAAAGAATTTTTCAAAAGAGGTTTTGTAAGTGCCTGGGGCGGTCCTTTTATTCTTGCGGTGATTTATTATATAATCGGAATTACCGGAACCGCAGAAGCAATTCCTATAAACGAAGCTTCTCTCGGAATTTTTTCAATAACTCTTATGGCATTTATAGCCGGTGGAATTACCGCAATTTATCAAAGCGATATTCTTCCGCTTGCTTCCTCGATACTGATTCATGCTGCTGTACTTTATCTGGATTATCTTATTATGTATCTTCTCAACGGCTGGATCCCAAGAAGCGAAATCGGTGTTTTTACTGCTATTTTTATAGCAGGTTTTGCTTTGGTTTGGTTTATAATTTATCTTTGTGTAAAAAACAAAACAGATGATATAAACAAAATGCGCTTCAAAAAAGAAGATAGTATGTAAAGTGTATATTCTTTACATTATGTTTTTTTGTGTTTTTATCTCAAAAAGTTGATTTTTATTTGATATAGTAAAATTTCAGCAAAAAAATTAAAAATTCTTTGATTTTTTTAATTTTTCTATAGACAAATCTAAAAATATGCGCTATAATACAACCATCAACTAAATGATATCAATTATCAATTAGGAATTACTCATTCTAATTAAAGGAGATAATTAACATGAAAGAAAAAATTCTTGAAGTCCTTAAAAACGCAGAAAAACCCCTTCGTCCCGGAGAAATTGCAGCTGCTCTTGGTGAAGATAAAGACGCTGTTTCCAAAGCAATAAAAGAACTTAAAGCAGAAGAAAAAATCTATTCCCCTGTTCGCTGCTGCTACGCTGTTGTTGAATAAGATATAAAAAAAGCCCTCCGCTTTTGCGGAGTGCTTTTTGTTTTATTCGCCAGTTTTTCCGTTTACAAAAGAACTTATTTCTTTTGCCTCACCTGCTGTTTCCGCCGGAGCAATTATAACAAATCCGTTTGAGATATCGTCAAGATAAAACCATGTTCCTTTTTTATCCGTAAAAAACAGATATTCTTTTGAATCGGAATAATCATACATTCCATAGAGAATCGTATCTTCCTCATCAAAATAGGAAAGTTCGATATCACAATCTGCTTTTGTATAATCGAAACAATCGATTATAACTTTTCCATTATAACTTTTATTCCTTTTAAAAATATTGCTGTAAGTCCATTCGCCTTCAAGAGTAAGGCTTGTTTTCATAAGATCGCCGTTTTTGCTATCATAAATTATGGCAGGCATTGTGTTTTCAACAACAATTTTTGTAGGAAAGAAAAGCACAATAACCGAAAAAACTATTCCAACAAAAGTAAGAATAGCCATACCTGCAGAAATCATAAGCATCGGATAGCTTGATTTTTTTCTTGCATCTTTGGCAAGAAAAGTCCCTGACATTCCCATTATAAGGGCTGCAACAAGAATTATCGGTATATATTCCCTCATGAAAGTTCCTCCGAAAGTTCCGCCCATTCATCCATAAGATCATTCTGGCGGTTTTTAAGTTCTTCCATTTCCGCACAGAGAGCGGACATTTTTTCGTAATTTGCGCAGGTTTCCGGATCTGCCATTTCCTGTTCAATTTCTGCAAGTCGTTCATCCGCATCTGAAATTTCCTGTTCAACAGCTTTAAGGCGGTTACGGCGTTTTGCATCCTCGCTTTTTTGTTGTTTGGAACGGTAATAAACCGTTTCGTTTGCGGAAGGTTTCTTTTCTTCTTTTACAGGAACGGAAATTTCCTCTTTAAGACGCATATAGTCATCATATCCGCCTTCATAGCATGAAAGATGATCCGGGAACATTTCGATTATCTTTGTTGGAACACGGTTCAGAAGATAGCGGTCATGGCTGACCATTATAATCGTTCCGGTATATTCACGCAAAGCTTCATCAAGAGCTTCTTTGCAGGCAATGTCCATATGGTTGGTGGGCTCGTCCAGAAGAAGAACGTTTGCATCTTTAAGAGTAAGAGCCGCAAAACTGAACCTTGCCTTTTCACCGCCGGAAAGAACTTCTATCTTTTTGAAAACATTTTCTCCGGTAAGCCTTGCGCGTCCCAGAGCCGTTCTTAAAGTTAATTCATCAGAACGCGGAAACATATCCCACATTTCGTCAAGCATTGTTTTGGAACCGGTCAAATAGCTGTTGTGCTGGTCGTAATAACCTGTTCTGACGTTTCTTCCCCATTCTATGATTCCGCCGTTATGCGGAAGAATTCCGAGAAGAGTTTTTATAAAGGTACTTTTTCCGACACCGTTCATTCCGACAAGGGCAATTTTTTCGCCTCGGCGAACCTCAAAATCAACGGAAGGATTCAGAAGTTTTCGTTCAAAACCTTCACCTACTTCTAGAGGAAGATCTTTTACAAAAAGGACATCTTTTACCGGTTCACGCTCATATCCAAAACGGAATTTGGGAGGTTTAGGCGGAGGGGTCGGACGTTCCTTTATCTCCATATGCTCGATTTCTTTTTCGCGTGCCTGGGCGCGTTTTGTGGTGGAAGCGCGCACTTTATTTCTTGCAATAAAATCCTCCAGTTCAGCGATTTCACGCATCTGGCGGTCATATTCTTTTTGCATTCTTGCAAGTCTTGCGGCTTTCAGATCGAGATATTTTGTATAGCCCGCGTTATAGCGAACAAGAGTTTTGTTTTCAACTTCGCAGACAACATTTACGATTTTATCAAGGAAATATCGATCGTGAGAAACGGTGAGAATCGCTCCTTTATAAGACATAAGGTAATCCTCAAGCCATGTAAGAGTTTTGAAATCCAGATGGTTAGTGGGCTCGTCCAGCATAAGAAGATCCGGACCTTCAAGAAGGAGTTTTGCAAGAGCAAGCCTTGTTCTTTCGCCGCCTGAAAGTCTGTCTACCGGAGTTTCAGGATCAAACGAACTGAAGCCCATACCGGTAAGAATAGTGTTTATTTTTACAGAAATGTTATAGCCATCATTTGCTTCGTAAAAATTCTTTTCGTGCTCATATTTTGCAAGGAGATTATGATATTCTTCTGTTCCGTGCTCAAGAACAGCCATCTGGTGCTCGAGTTCACTTATATGCTTTTCAGCTTTGAGCACAGGTTCAAAAACCGAACGCATTTCGGAAATAATTGTTCCTCCGAGAGCAAGACCGCTATCCTGGCGAAGAAAACCTATCTTTTTACCGGTTCCTTTTGCAAAAGTTCCGGTATCATATTCCAGATCTCCTATTATTATGTTGAGAAGGGTGGATTTTCCTGCTCCATTTTCTCCGATAAGACCGATTCGGTCATGGTCTTCAATTTTTAAATCAAGGTTTGTGAGAACGGTTTTTGCCCCAAAACTTTTTGAAATTCCGTTCATGTCAATAATCAAAGGAAACTCCCCCTTTCCACAAAGTAAACCAATTTATTATATATTATTTCAACATTTTTTTCAATACCGAAGGTTTTTAAATCGTATTACTTTAAATTTTAATGTATTTTTATTTATTTTGACAAAAAACTTGCTTTTTCTTTTGTTAAATGTTATAAATATATATGCTATAAATAGAAAAGAAAAACGACCCGGCT
The DNA here is from genome assembly GCA_045638185.1 of Oscillospiraceae bacterium. Lineage (GTDB taxonomy): Bacteria > Bacillota > Clostridia > Oscillospirales > Ruminococcaceae > UMGS1668. The sequence continues at coordinate 7,724 of JAZUAX010000112.1, forward strand.
TATTGCCGGATTTTTTTAGGGGGATTATTTAAATATGAAAAAGGACCAACTCAGGCTTAAAGGTACTGTTTCTATAATTATCGGTATGTGCCTTATGCTTGCTCCGCTCGATCTTATCTGGCACGAAGTCGGAAACCTTCTCGATTTCTTCGGCTTTCTTCTTATAACTGCCGGACTTTATCTTCTTCACCGTGAAACCGGAGGTTTCACCCTTTCCATCATGACTTCCATGGTTTGCACCACCGCTTCTTTTATCATGCTTTGGTCTGAACTTGATCACATTGTTGCTCTTCTTCCCAAAGCAGCATTCTGCGTACTTCTTTACCTCATGTGCACCAACTACGCAAAATATGCAAACGAAGCAAGCGACCACCACATGTCCCACCACTTCATCACTCATATGTGGATCGATATTATCGCAACTTCCATCGAACTTACCGGTCATGCTATGGGAATCCACGGAATTCCTTCCTTTATTTTCCTTGCAATCGACCTTTACTGCGAAGCAATGCTTATGCTTCATATGTGGAGATTCTATAAGAAATATAACGGTTTCCACCTTGATAAACCCGTTTACGCAGAATAATTCAGAACAAAAAAGCCTGCTTTTGCAGGCTTTTTTTATTGTGTATTATAACGTGATCCAATATCGTCTTAATAAATGGTGTCCTTCTGCTTCGTTATATGCTTCCACTATATCCTCTAATTTTCCTCCCAGTTTTTCGCACACACGCACAGATGCCGCATTCTTTTCGTTTATATTCAGCAGCACTTTTTCCATTCCATATTCTCTCGCTATTTCAAGACCGAGACGCAGTATTTCCGTACCGTATCCTTTTCCCCATTCCGAAACCTTTACCGCATAACCAATGCTTCCTATATCCATAAGCACTTTTTCAGTAAACTGTGTCCGGAGCTGAAATTCACCGATAAATTTTCCGTTATCAACAGCCCAATAGTGAAAACTGATGGGTTGCCCTTCAATCAGTCCTTTTTCTTTTTTATCATACCAGCATTTCGTGCGCGAAAACCAATCTTCATCAATACTGTCAGGGTTCGTAGGTCTGAAATAAGCAATATTATTATCATATAATTCCCGGCAATAATCTTTGTATCCCGATACGTATTCAGGGCATCTTTTTATAAGCTGAAGCATATTTTTTCCTTTCTGCAAATTAAGGTTTACAAAAACAGGCACAGCAAATTGCTGCGCCTGTAATTTTTTACGGATTATTCAAGACTTCCTTCTCCGCCCATCATTTTGGTAAGTTCCTCGATTCTTTCAATCGGGAAAGGCGGATTTGCAAGGGGTTTCATTGCAATGGACATAAGCTTCATGGGGTTATCGTCGCCGGCAATGCGGTTTGAACTCATTGCTCCGCAAATTCTGCAGCGGTGGACAATTGCCCATTCACCGTTTTTGCGTACCCAAACAGCAATAGGTTCCATAAGGCCGCCGCAATCTGCTTCGCGGTCGCCGGGTTCATTATCAAGATGAACGCTGCAAAGACAGTTGGGACAATGGTTGCGATGGTCGCTTCCCGCTCCTTCGGGTATTACTTCCCTTCCGCAGTTTTTGCAAGTGAAAACCTCGTTGCAGGCATGGGTTTTATAGTAACCTTTTTCAAAAGATTTTCTCTTATTTTCTCTGTTCATAAGAGTCCTCCTGTAAATTCATTATAGATATAAAATATATCATTATTGCTTTTGTGTCAATCCAAAATTTCTGTTTTACTGTTCAAAAACAATTTTTGCGTCAGTTTTTTTCTTTTTGCAATATGATGTATTACATACCTTAAAAGGAGGTGTTTTATTGAACAGATACAACTGTTCTGAAAATCAGCCCTTTGATTTTCAAAGTGGTTTAAACCACTATCGCCCATATCCGCAACCATATCCGGTCGGATGCTGCTGCAACACAAATGGATCTTATCCCGTTCCCGGTCCCCAGGGTCAAATCGGCCCGCGCGGTCCCCAGGGAATTCCCGGTGCAATAGGTCCGGAAGGGCCTCAAGGTATAGCCGGTCTTCAAGGGCCAATCGGTCCTGTGGGTCCTCAAGGACCGGTTGGTGAAACAGGCCCTCAGGGTCCCATTGGCTTGACCGGTCCCATTGGTCCCCGTGGTCCTATCGGTGAAACCGGTGCAACAGGTCCTCAGGGACCTATTGGTTTGACCGGACCTGCCGGTCCCCGTGGTCCTATTGGTCTTACCGGACCTGCGGGTACAATTCTTGGTTTTGCTGATTTTTATTCGATTGTTCCGCCTGATAATTCCGAACCCATAGAACCCGGCGAAGATATTTCTTTTCCCGAACAATCCGCAATTGGAAGCACAAGCATCGGAAGAGATTCCGATACTTCTTTCACGCTTTTTGATGCCGGAACTTATCTCATTTTCTTTGAAGCAACTGTTGATTCCTCTGCACAGCTTGTTATTACTCTTAACGGAACTGAACTTTCCTATACCGCTGTCGGAAGAAACGTAGGCGGTTCACAAATTGTCGGAATGTCTATAATCGAAGCAGAGGAAGATTCTGTTCTTACTATTCGCAACCCGATCTCTGCAAATTCCCCAATCGTGCTAACCCCTGTTGCCGGAGGCAATCTTCCAGTTTCCGCACATCTTGTTATAGTAAGGCTTCAGTAGACTTTAATAATAAAATATTTATTATTAAAATATTGACAATGCCGGTTAAAAGTGATAAAGTTACTTTTATATTGTAAAAGGCTTTGACGAAGACGGTTGGAGCGGCAGACGCGCAGAGAACCGGTGGTTGGTGTAAACCGGCAGCTGCTGAACCATTGACTTATCCCTTCCGAGCCGGAAACCCGAAAGGTTTTCACCCAGTAGACGTTTCCCGTTTGACCGCGTTAAGGTATAGGGCTTATTGGAGCCTGAAGGAGGCAGTTTTTCTGCAATTTGAGTGGTACCGCGGATAAAGTTATTTTACCCGTCTCAAGATTATTATCTTGGGACGGGTTTCTTTTTTAGAAAAAAGACCGTTCCAATGGTCGGAAAGGATTTGGAATTTTATGAAAAAACAGACAGAAACCTCTCTTATGGAGATTGCTCAGCGAATTCGCGAAATGCGTGAGATTGTCGGATTTTCTCCGGCACAGCTTGCGGAACGTACCGAAGTTTCGGAGGAACAGTATCGAATTTATGAGAGCGGAAAAGTCGATCTTCCTTTCTCTTTCCTTCATAAATGCTCCCTTGCATTCGGACTTGAACTTACTGAACTTCTTGAAGGACATGCATCCAATCTTTCTCATTATACTGTAACAAGAAAAGGCGAAGGCCTTGTTACTGCCGAAGAAGACGGAATCTGCATCCAGAACCTTGCCCCAATGTTCCAGAGAAAGCTTGGTGCCCCTTACTGGGTAACTTATAAATATTCCGAAGAACTTCAGGGTAAGCCTATCCATACCGCTACCCATGCAGGACAGGAATTTGACCTTGTCATAAAAGGTTCTCTTAAAGTTCAGGTCGGCGACCATTATGAGATTCTTAATGAAGGCGACTCCATTTTCTATAAATCCTCCACCCCCCACGGAATGATCGCAGTCGGCGGAAGCGACTGCACTTTCCTTGCAATGGTAATGGCGGATAAAAAACCCGAAAAAGCAGATTATATCATTCCCAAAAAACCCACCCATGAAAATGACCTTATCAGCAATTCCTTTGTAACTGCCGATACCGATGAAAATGGATATCCCACCAAACTCCATTTTACAAATACAGATCAATTCAACTTTGCTTTTGATATTGTTGATGAGCTTGGCCGCCAGCAGCCGGATAAAGTTGCAATGGTACATGTTTCCAACGATCTTACGGAGAATGTTTATACTTTCCGCGATATGAAAGAACGTTCCGCACAGGCAGCAAACTATTTCACCTCCCTTGGAATTAAAAAAGGTGATACCGTTATGCTCGTTCTTAAACGCCATGCGGAATTCTGGTTCTCCATTCTCGGTCTTCATAAAATAGGCGCAATAGTAATTCCCGCAACCGACCAGCTTCTTCAGCATGACTTTGAATACCGCTTCCAGGCAGCAGATGTAAAAGCAATCGTTTGCACCGGATCCGGTGATGTTGCTCATCAGGTAGATCTTGCATGTGAAAAATATGACAAGTCTATAACCAAAATCATAGTCGGCGATTCCAGAGAAGGCTGGCACGATTTCCGCAATGAATATCAGCTCTTCAGCCGCCGTCTCCACAGAAATGAGGAAACTCCTTGCGGCGATGACCCGATGCTTATGTTCTTCACTTCCGGCACCACCGGTTATCCCAAAATTGCAACACACAGCTACAAATACCCGCTTGGACATTATGTCACCGCAAAATATTGGCACTGGGTACGCAGAGACGGTCTTCATTTCACCATTTCCGATACCGGTTGGGGAAAAGCTCTCTGGGGCAAGCTTTATGGCCAGTGGCTTTGCGAAAGTGCAGTTTTCACCTATGACTTTGACAGATTTGATGCCGCAAAAATCCTTCCGATGTTTGCGAAATATCACATCACCACTTTCTGTGCACCGCCTACCATGTACCGCATGCTCATAAAGCAGGATCTTTCAAAATATGATCTTTCCTCCATTGAACATGCAACCACCGCCGGTGAAGCCCTTAACCCTGAAGTTTTCTATCAGTTTGAAAAAGCCACCGGTCTTCGCATAGCTGAAGGCTTCGGTCAAACCGAAACCACTCTTACCCTTGCAAACCTTACAGGCGGACTTCTTAAACCCGGCTCCATGGGAAGACCCACCCCCGGTTATCATATTGACATTGTCGATGCAGACGGAAATTCCGTTCCAACCGGTGAAAACGGTGAAATCGTTGTTAAAACCGATGAATCCATTCCCTGCGGTCTCTTCCTCGGATATCACAAAGATCAGGAAAAAACCGATGCCGCATGGCATGATGGAATGTACCACACCGGCGACCTTGCATGGCGTGATGAAGACGGTTACTTCTGGTATGTCGGCAGAGCTGATGACGTTATCAAATCTTCCGGTTACCGTATCGGACCGTTTGAAATCGAAAACGTTATTATGGAACTTCCTTATGTTCTCGAATGCGGAGTTTGTGCTGCACCTGACGAAGTTCGCGGACAAGTTGTAAAAGCCTGCATTGTTCTTGTTAAAGGCGTTGAGGGTACCGATGAACTCAAAAAAGAGATTCAGGATTATGTCAAGAGCCACACCGCTCCTTACAAATATCCGAGAATCGTTGAATTCCGTACTGAGCTTCCGAAAACCATAAGCGGAAAAATCCAGAGAAACAAACTTTGATTTTAAAGCGGCGGGAGCAAATCTACCTTACTTTATAACCAAGAATATTTATTCAAAAATATTGAATTTTACTTGACAACAAAATAATCAAGTGATATGATTCTTATATTATAAAAGCTTTGACGGAGAGTGTAATAAATTTTCCTGTCTAAAGAGAGTCGGCGGTTGATGGGAAGCCGATGACGGGTGTTTTTTACTGTAGCTCCCGAGCTGAAGAGAAGAAAGCGTTTTTTCGCAAGTAGAACTCTTCCGCGTCAGCTGCGTCAGTGCTTAGGGTTTGTTTGAACCCGATGAGCGGTGTTTTGCAATAGCAAACGCAATTTGAGTGGTACCGCGGGTTTGTTGTATTTAACAGCTCGTCTCAAAGAATCATTTCTTTGGGACGAGCTTTTTTGTTTGCTCCCAGAAGAAACGGAGGATTTTAAAAAATGGAAAAACAACTTACCGGACTTGAATATAAAATTCAGGAAATGGCGGAACGTATCCGCGCACTTCGCGAAATTACCGGACTTTCTACTGCTGAAATGGCTCAGAGAACCGGTGTTTCCGAAAATGAATATATCGAATGTGAATCCGGACAGCGTGACCTTAACTTTGCTTTCCTTTACCGCTGTTCTTTAAGCCTTGGCGTTGATATCACTGATATCATCGAAGGCCAAAGCCCTAAACTTCGCGGATATACAATCACCAGAGCCGGCCAGGGACAGAAAATCGAACAGGCCCACGGAATGATCTATTACAACATGGCTTCCGATTTCCGCAACAGAATTTCCGAACCGCTTTTTGTTGTAAATAAATATAGCGAAGAAGCTGAGCACAGTCCTATCGCACTCACTTCCCACGAAGGTCAGGAATTCGATCTCATTATTGAAGGCAGCCTTAAAATCCAGATCGGCGAACATACCGAAACTCTCAACAAAGGCGACTGTATCTATTTCGACAGCTCCACTCCTCACGGAATGGTAGCGGTAGGCGGAAATGACTGCATTTTCTATGCAATCGTTCTTACTCCTCAGAAACAGACTTCCACCCATAAATCTGCAATCATGCCAAACGCTCCCCACCGTTCCGACGATACAGAGCGCGTTTATAACAAATTCATTACCACTGAAAAAGATGCAAACGGTCTTTGCACCAAGATAAATTTCAGAAACGAAGAGCATTTCAACTTTGCTTATGACGTTGTTGATGCTCTTGGCAGAGAACAACCGGACAAACTTGCAATGCTCCATATTGCAAACGACGGAACCGAGCGCCGCTTCACCTTCCAGGATATCAAGAAGGAATCCGGCAGAGCTGCAAACTATTTTAAATCTCTCGGAATCAAAAAAGGCGACAAAGTTATGCTTGTTCTCAAACGCCATTATCAGTTCTGGTTTGCAATTCTTGCGCTCCACAAAATCGGCGCAGTTGCAATCCCTGCAACCAACCAGCTTCTTGAGCACGACTTTGAATACCGCTTCAATTCCGCAGGAATCAGTGCAATCATCTGCACTGCAGACGGTGAAACCGCAGAAGCAGTTGACAAAGCTGCAGCAAACAGCCCTTCCCTTACCACCAAGATCATTGTCAACGGCAGCCGCGAAGGTTGGTTCAACTTCGATGAAGATTACACCATGTTCTCAAGTTCCTTCCGCAGAAATGAAGAAACCCCTTGCGGAAACGATCCGATGCTCATGTTCTTCACCTCCGGAACTTCCGGTTATCCGAAAATTGCCGCACACAACTATAAATATCCTCTCGGACATTTCATCACCGCAAAATACTGGCACTGTGTTGATCCGGAAGGACTTCATCTTACAATTTCCGACACCGGTTGGGCAAAATCCCTTTGGGGAAAACTTTATGGCCAGTGGCTCTGCGAAGCACCTATCTTCGTTTATGACTTCGACAGATTCGACGCCGAAAAAATCCTGCCGATGTTTGCAAAATATCACATCACAACTTTCTGTGCTCCGCCCACCATGTATCGTATGCTGATCAAACAGGACCTCAGCCGTTTCGATCTTTCCTCCATCAAACATGCCTCTATCGCCGGCGAAGCGCTTAACCCCGAAGTTTTCCGTCAGTTTGAAAATGCAACCGGACTTCAGATCATGGAAGGTTTCGGTCAGAGTGAATCCACCCTTATCATCGGTAACCTTTCCGGCGGCAGCCATAAGATTGGTTCCATGGGAAAACCTTCTCCCCTTTATGACGTTCATCTTCTTGATGCAGACGGAAACGAAGTTGCTGCAGGTGACACCGGTGAAATTTGCATCAACATCAGCAAAGGCCTTCCTTGCGGTCTTAGCTATCAGTATTATGCAAGCCCCGAAAAAACCGCAGAAACCTGGAAAGACGGATTTTATCATACCGGTGACCTTGCCTGGAAAGATGAGGACGGATTCTTCTGGTATGTCGGCCGCGCTGATGACCTTATCAAATCCTCCGGTTACCGCATCGGACCGCTCGAAATCGAAAACGTCATCATGGAACTTCCTTACGTTCTTGAATGCGGTGTTTGCGCAGCTCCCGATGATGTTCGCGGACAAGTCGTAAAAGCCTGCATCGTTCTTACCAAAGGCACTGAACCTACCGAAGAACTTAAGAAAGACATTCAGAATTATGTAAAAACTCACACCGCTCCTTATAAATATCCCACAATCGTTGAGTTCCGTACCGTACTTCCGAAAACCACCAGTGGAAAAATCATAAGAAGCAAACTTTGATATTAAAAAACGGAGGTGATCTCCTCTGGAATTCAAAAGACTTACTCTTTTTGCCGGTCATTACGGAAGCGGAAAGACCAATATTGCAGTAAACTATGCTCTTCTTCTTCGTGAGCAAGGTTTTCCTGTAACTGTTGCTGACCTTGATATCGTAAATCCATATTTTCGTACACTTGACAGCGAGGCGGTTTTCCGTGAGCACGGAATAAAACTTATATGCTCACAGTTTGCCAACAGCAATGTCGATGCTCCTGCAATGCCCAAAGAGGTTTATAATCTTATCGACAGCAGAAGCGAATACGGTGTCCTTGATATCGGAGGAGATGACCGCGGAGCACTTGCTCTCGGAAGATATGTTCCTTCGATAACTGAGGAAAATGATTACGAGATGCTTCTTGTTATCAACAAAGCAAGGCCTCTTACGAGGAATGTTCCGGATACCCTTGAAGTTGTTGAAGAAATGGTAAAAGCCTGCGGACTTCCTTTCACCGGAATAGTCAACAACACAAACCTCGGCCCCGAAACCACCGAAGAGGACGTTCTTTCCAGCATGGATTATGCAAACGAAGTTTCGAAAATTCTCGGAATTCCGATTAAGATGACCTGCTGTGATGAAAAACTTTATGAAAAACTGAAAGATAATGTGGAAAACCTTTTTCCGCTTTCCCTTCAGAAATTATATTATCATTTAAATTCTTAACATAACGGAGGTGCAATGATTTTGGCAAAACTTACTTTTAAAGAAGAACTTTGCAAGGGCTGCGGTCTTTGCGTAAATGCCTGCCCCAAAAATCTGCTCCAGCTTTCCAGAGAAAGACTTAACCAGAAAGGTCATTCTCCGGTTGAAATCACTGAACCCGAAAAATGCATCGGATGCGCTTTCTGTGCAACAATGTGCCCCGACTGCGTAATCAAAGTTGAAAAATAAGGAGGCGGAAACAATGCAGGAAAAAGTACTTATGAAGGGCAACGAAGCCCTTGCAGAAGCGGCGATCCTTGCCGGATGCCGCCACTATTTCGGATATCCGATAACTCCCCAGACCGAAGTTGCGGCATATATGTCCAAAAAAATGCCGAAAATCGGCGGCGTTTTTCTTCAGGCAGAAAGTGAAATCGCAGCTATCAATATGGTCTATGGCGTTGCCGCAACCGGCAAACGCTGCATGACCTCCTCCTCCAGCCCCGGTATTGCACTTAAATGCGAAGGCATCTCCTATCTCGCAGGTTCCGACCTTCCCGCTCTCATCGTTAACGTACAGCGCGGCGGCCCCGGCCTTGGCGGAATTCAGCCTTCCCAGTCCGACTACTTTCTTGCAACCCGCGGACCCGGCCACGGCGACTTCCACGTAATCGTTCTTGCTCCCGCTTCTGTTCAGGAAATGGCAGACATGACTCTCAAAGGTTTTGAGCTTGCAGATAAATACCGTATGCCCTGCATGCTTCTCGCAGACGGCACCATGGGTCAGATGATGGAACCTGTTGTTCTTCCTGATCCTGTTGAAATCGATACCACCCCCAAAGACTGGGCAGTAACCGGTACTGAATGCAAACGCGAACACCATATCGTAAACTCCCTTTATCTTTCCCCGAAAAAACTCGAGGATATCAACCTTGAGCGTTTCGAAAGATATAAGAAAATCGAAGAAGAGGAATGCCTCTGGGAAGAATTCATGATGGAAGATGCTGAAATCTGCATCGTTTCCTGCGGAATTACCGCACGTGTTTCCAGAAATGCTATCCTTGAAGCAAGAAAACAGGGCATTAAAGTTGGTATGCTTCGTCCTATCACCCTTTGGCCCTTCCCCAAAAAAGCACTTCTTGCAGCAGCAGAAAAAGTCAAATCCTTCGTTTGTGTTGAGCTCAGCATGGGCCAGATGAAAGAGGACGTTGAACTTGCGATCCGCTGCAAAAAGCCCGTTTACGGCTGCACCAGAGTCGGCGGCATGATCACCACCGTTGACGATATCCTTGCTTCCATTAAAGAAGCTGAGAAAGGAGAGGAATAATTATGGCAGTTGTTTTTGAAAAACCGAAATCTCTTACCGATAACGTTCTCCATTACTGCCCCGGCTGCACCCACGGAATTGTTCACCGCCTTGTTGCGGAAGTTATTGACGAACTCGGTATCGAAGGCAGAACCATCGGTATTGCTCCCGTTGGCTGTTCCGTTATGGCTTATGATTACTTCACCGTTGATATGGTTGAAGCGGCACACGGCAGAGCCCCGGCTGTTGCGACCGGCGTAAAACGTTCTGATCCCAGCAAAATCGTATTCACTTATCAAGGCGACGGTGACCTTGCTTCCATTGGTATGTGCGAAACCGTTCATTCCGCTGCAAGAGGCGAAAATATCACCATAATCTTCATTAACAATGCAATTTACGGAATGACCGGTGGCCAGATGGCTCCTACTTCCCTTCCGGGACAGGTCACCCAGACTTCTCCTTACGGAAGAAACACCGAAACCCAGGGCTTCCCGATCCGTGTTTGCGAACTTCTCAGCGAACTTGACGGTCCCGCATATCTTGAACGCGTTACTGTCAACAACGTTAAAAACGTCCGCAACGCAAAGAAGGCAATCAAAAAAGCTTTCCAGAACCAGATTGACGGAAAAGGCTTCTCCCTTGTTGAAGTTCTTTCTTCCTGCCCCACCAACTGGGGTATGACTCCTCAAAAGGCTCTTGAATGGATCGATGAAAAAATGATTCCCTATTATCCTCTCGGAGTATATCGTGATAAGGACGGTGAAAACAATGGCTGATCATCAGATTATCATCGCCGGTTTTGGCGGACAGGGTCTTCTTTTCTCCGGAAAAGTTCTCGCTTATGCCGGTCTTGCAGAAGACAGACAGCTCAGCTGGCTTCCTTCCTATGGTCCTGAAATGCGCGGCGGTACTGCAAACTGCACCGTTATCCTTTCCGATGAACCCATTGGTTCCCCTATCGTTGACCATCCGAACGTCGTTATGGTAATGAACAATCCTTCTCTTGATAAATATGAGAACATGGTTGCTTCCGGCGGAAAACTTTTCATTGATTCCGCACTCATCAGCAGAAAAGTAGAACGCGACGACATCGATGTTTATTACATTCCCGCAACCCAGCTTGCAAAGGATATGGGTGCACCTACCCTCGCAAATATGATCCTTCTTGGCGCAATTGTTAAGGAAACCGGTTGTGTTTCCACAGAGCACCTTGAAGAAGGACTCCGTCATGCGGTTCCCGCAAGACACGCTGATCTTATCGACCTTAACCTCCAGGCTCTTGAAATCGGCAAAAACTATAATCAGGCTTAATTGAAAGAAGGCAAACCGAAATGGAATTTACTTTTCCTGTAACATATACCGAAAATCCCAAAAACAGACCCACCGATGAAAGCAAACTTGGATTCGGACGTTCTTTCAGCGACCACATGTTCCTTATGAATTATACCGAAGGAAAAGGCTGGCATGACGGAAGAATTGTTCCCTATGCACCTCTTGAACTTGACCCCAGCTGCATGGTTCTCCATTACGCTCAGGAAGTTTTTGAGGGTATGAAAGCATACCGCTGGGAAGACGGTTCCATCCATCTCTTCCGTCCTTATGAAAACGCAAAACGTATGCAGAATTCCAACGAACGCCTTTGCATGCCGGCTGTTCCGGAAGAAATGTTCGTTGAGGCAATCAAAGAACTTGTTGCTGTTGATGCGGAATGGGTTCCTCATAATCCCGGCACTTCCCTTTATATCCGTCCTTTCATCTTTGCAACCGATGCACACCTCGGAGTACATGCTTCCGCAACCTATATTTTCTGCATCATCTGCAGCCCTTCCGGTTCCTATTATCCCAACGGAATGAGCCCTGTTGACATTTACGTTGAAAGCCGCGATGTCCGTGCTGTAAGAGGCGGTACCGGTTATACCAAATGCGGCGGTAACTATGCTGCATCTCTTCGCGCCGGTCAGGAAGCAGAGAAAAAAGGTTATGTACAGGTTCTCTGGCTCGATGGCGTTGAACGCAAATATGTTGAAGAAGTCGGCGCTATGAACGTTATGTTCAAAGTTGGCGGAAAAGTTATCACTCCTATGCTCAGCGGTTCCATTCTTCCCGGTGTTACCAGAAAGAGCTGCATTGATCTTATCAGAAGCTGGGGCATTGAAGTTGAGGAACGCCTTATCACCGCTGAAGAACTTTTCGATGCTGCTGAAAACGGCACTCTTGAAGAAGCATGGGGCTGCGGAACTGCCGCAGTTATCTCCCCCATTGGTTCCATGGGTTGGGAAGATAAAAAAATCTCCATCAACGAAGGTAAAATCGGTCCTACCGCACAGAAACTTTACGACACCCTTTACGGAATCCAAAGCGGCAAAGTTGAAGATACCCTCGGCTGGACCGTTAAAGTCTGCGACTAATACATAATATATTCAGTTTTTCTGTATAAATATTGACAAAATCCTTGAAAAGTGGTTGAATAGATATATTATTTATATATTTATATATAATATAGACCGAACTTTTTAAGGGTCAGCGAGTTTTAAACCGGGGCCTTTTCAAGGCTCCGGATTTTTATATTCCCCTAAAAGGAGATGTTAAGATGAGGAACATTAAAATCAGTGACGTTACCATGAAACAGAGCGGAAAAAGCGCAGGCTTTACTCTCAGCTTCAGAGAAAAAATTGAGCTTGCAAAACTACTTGACCGCCTCGAGGTATCCGTCATTGAACTACACCCCATCGAAAATCTCAAAATAGACAGTCTTCTTATAAAATCCATCGCTGCAGCGGTCAAAAACGCCATTGTTGCCGTTCCTGTATCTCTTGATGGTGACGGTGCGGAAAAGGTCTGGAATGCGCTCAAAGAGGCTAAAAAACCCCGTCTTCAGGTTTCTGTTCCGACCAGCCCCGTTCAGATGGAATATCTTTCCCACAAAAAACCGGAAGCTATGCTTTCTGCAATAAAAGAAACTGTTTCTGTTTGCAAAACCCTTTGTTCCGATGTTGAGTTTGTTGCCGGTGACGCAACCAGAGGCGATTCTTCTTTCCTTGAAGCTGCCGTTAAAACTGCAATTGAAGCAGGTGCTTCCACCGTTACTTTCTGTGACACCGCAGGGGTTATGCTTCCGGAAGAATTCACCGCTTTCCTCGAAGGAATTTTTGCTTCCGTTCCGGAACTTCGTGATATATGTGTAGGCGTAAGCTGCAGCGATGCTCTTTCCATGGCGGATTCCTGCGCTGTTTCCGCTGTTCGCGCAGGTGCCTCTGAAATTAAGGCAACCGCTGTTGCAACCGACAACGTCCGACTTGGAAAAATTGCAAAGATCCTTGATGCAAAAGGCGGCACCTTTGACGTTTGCGGAAAAGTACGCATGGCTGAAATAAACCGCGTTCTTTCCCAGATTGACCGTCTTTGCCACACCGAAAAAAGCAAAAACTCTCCTTTTGATGACAGTGTCCGCGAAGAAGGCGAATGGATCCTCACTGAGCACGATGATATTTCAGCCGTGCTCAAAGCAGCAGAAAGACTCGGTTATGAGCTTTCTGAAGAGGACGGAATCAAAGTTTTTGAAGCCTTCAAACAAATTGCTGTGCTCAAAAAGAAAGTCGGTTCCAAAGAGCTTGATGCAATCGTCGCTTCTTCCGCTCTTCAGGTTCCTCCTACTTACAAACTCGAAAGTTATGTTATCAATGCAAGCAACATTCTTGCTGCTTCCGCACATCTTAAAATCAGCAAAGGCGAACACACTCTTGAGGGTATCTGCATAGGCGACGGCCCTATCGACGCTGCTTTCCTTGCAATAGAACAGATTATCGGTCTTCATTATGAACTGGACGATTTCCAGATTCAATCCGTTACCGAAGGCCGTGAAGCAATGGGTCAGACCGTTGTTAAACTTCTTTCCGGCGGAAAACTTTATTCCGGCCGCGGTACTTCCACCGACATTGTCGGTGCAAGTATCCTTGCTTATCTCAATGCGCTCAACAAAATCGTTTATGAGGAGGAAAATACATGAATCTTTCTTTCTCAACCCGCGGCTGGCAATCTCTCGGCTGGGACGAAATAATTGAAATTGCAGACGAAATGCGTTTTTCCGGAATTGAGCTTTATAACATCCATAAACGCCCCGAATTCTATGAAAAAGGCTGTCCTCTTCATAAGCACAGCATTAGTGCAACCTCAAGGCTTCTTCGCGAAAAAGGTATAACCATCCCCTGCCTTGATACTTCATTGGATATTTCTCTTGATTGCATCAGCGACAGCATGATCAAAGGCACAATCGACACTGCTCATGATCTTAAGGTACCGTATGTCTGCGTTGTTGCACTTAATGATAATGAGGAAATAATAAAAGCCAACCTTGCGGATCTTATCGACTATGCAGAAACCGCAGGCGTTATTCTTCTTATCAAAACAAGCGGAATCTATTCCGATACTGCAAGACTCCGTTCCATTATGGATGAATTTGCTTCCGATAATCTCGGTGCCCTCTGGGATATGCATCACCCCTATCGCACCAACGGAGAATCTGCTGATAAAACAATCCGAAACCTCGGTGCATATGTAAAACACGTTCATCTCCGCGATTCCGATAACGAAGAAACTTATAACCTCATTGGAGAAGGCAATCTTCCCATTGCGGAAATGATGCGTGCACTTTCCTCTATTGACTATAACGGTTTCATCTCCCTTGAATGGAAACCGGAATGGATGGAAGATCTTCAGGAATATGAAGTTATCTTCCCCCATTTTGTAAACTATATGAACCGTTTTGAAAGCCCCAGAGGCAAAAAAAGAAGCCTTTATTACAACTTTGACCATTCCGGACAGTTTATCTGGAAAAAGGATTCCCTTATCGACCTCACCTTCCCACAGGTGCTCGATAAACTCTGTGAGGAATTTCCTGACCAATATGCTTTCCGCTATACCACTCTTGATTACACCAGAACCTATTCCGAATTCCGCGAAGACGTTGACCGTTTTGCAAGAGCGCTTGTTTCAATGGGCGTCAAGGCCGGAAGCAAGGTTGCGATCTGGGCAACAAACGTTCCTGCATGGTACATAACTTTTTGGGCGGCAACAAAAATCGGTGCCGTTCTGGTAACTGTTAACACCGCTTATAAAATCCACGAGGCTGAATATCTTCTTTCCCAATCCGATACTCATACTCTCGTTATGATCGATTCCTGCCTGGATTCCAACTATGCACAAATCATCAACGAGCTTTGCCCTGAAATAAAAGGAACAAAGGCCGGTGCACCGCTCCATTGCAAAAAGCTCCCCTTCCTTCGTAACGTAATAACCGTCGGCTTCAAAATGCCCGGCTGCCTTGAATTTGAAGAGGCTATGGCAAGAGCTGACGCTGTTTCCGAAGAAGAAATTACAAGAATGGCTGCGGCTGTTCGTCCCGATGACGTTTGCAACATGCAATATACTTCCGGCACCACCGGATTCCCCAAAGGTGTTATGCTCACCCATTATAACGTTGCAAACAACGGAAAATGCATCGGCGACAGAATGGGGCTTTCCACCGCAGACCGCCTTATGGTTCAGGTTCCCATGTTCCATTGTTTCGGAATGGTTCTTGCCATGACCGCGGCAATGACCCACGGCGCAACCCTTTGTCCGCTTCCCTATTTCTCCGCAAAAGCTTCCCTTGCCTGCATAAATCAGGAACGTATAACCGCTTTCCACGGTGTTCCGACCATGTTTATTGCAATGTTCAATCATCCGGATTATAAAACCACTGATTTCTCCCATATGAGAACCGGAATCATGGCCGGTGCGGGATGCCCGCCCGAACTTATGAGAAGAGCCGCACAACCGGACGAAATGAACATGCGCGGAATCATCAGCGTTTACGGACAGACAGAATCCTCCCCCGGAAGCACAACTTCCGCCTGGGAAGATCCGCTTGACCTCCGCTGTGATACCGTCGGTTATAACCTTCCCCACGTTGAAACAAAGATCATTGACCCGGAAACCGGAGAGGAAGTTCCTTTCGGAGTTAACGGTGAATTCTGCTCCCGCGGTTATAACCTTATGAAAGGTTATTACAAAATGCCCGAAGCAACCGCCGGAACCATTGATGAGGAAGGCTGGCTCCATTCCGGCGACCTTGCCTGCAAAAACCCTGACGGAACTTATAACATCACCGGCCGTCTTAAGGATATGATCATCCGCGGCGGTGAAAACATTTATCCGAAAGAGATCGAAGAATTTATCTATACCCATGAAAAGGTAAAGGATGTTCAGGTAATCGGCGTTCCGGATAAAAAATACGGCGAAGAAATTATGGCTCAGATTGTTCTTAAAGAACCCGGCAGCATGACTGTTGAGGAAATGGCTGATTACATCAAAGGCCGTCTTGCCCGCCACAAAGTTCCGAGATACATCGAATTTGTGGAAGGTTTCCCGATGAATGCCGCAGGAAAAATCCTTAAATATAAAATGCGCGAAGAAGCCGCAAAACGCCTTGGACTTGAACACGAAAGTTCAATCGATACCGGCAAAATCCAGAAATAAGCACAAAAAAGCACCCAGAACAAAGTTCGGGGTGCTTTTTATTATATTGTTACAACAAAGCTTGCAATCATTAAAGCTATTATTATAAAAGGAGATAAAATCCAACCGGCTTTTTGAATAAAACGGTAATAATCACTGGGGCTGCCGCCTTCGACAGAAAGTCTGTGATTAAGTTCCCAGAAAAGATCCGGATAAATCATATCAATAGCTATGGTTCCGGCAAAAACAGCTATAAAAATAAGCCAAATTGCATTTCCGCGGATATCCGTTTTTACTCTTTGTGAAACTTCATAAAGCCAGCCGTAACTTGGCAGAAGTTCCTCTTCCGGAACGTTTCCGTTAACATAGAAATTTATTTCAGGGATTTCCACAAAAGGTTTGTCATTTACGTCAAAAAGCATTCCTGCAATTGAAGTGCCTCTGAAAACAAGTTCGCCGTTTTCAAAAATTTCAACCGCAGGATTATGACTTTCGGAATTATCGGAAACAACCTTATACTCCCTTTCGGTTTCGTTCACCGAAAAAGCAATATAAGTTTCCATACCTTCTTTTGCCATTACCATTTCGTAACGGTAACCAATTGACCGATCTTTTCCGGAATAAACCTCCATTCCTTCAAAAGGTGCTCTTTGTTTATATAAAAAAGCATCTCTGTACCAATATCCATGACGGAAAAGCAAAAAGAGATATACTGCAAAGATTACCACCAAAATAACGGCTGCAATTATACATTGTTTTTTGTGGTTTTGAAAAAACTCAATCATGCGGATACCTCCTTTACAGTTTTATTTTATCATATCATGTTAGCTTATACAACAAAAAACGGCGGAAAAATTTCCGCCGTTTTTATTAAGAAATTGCCTGTGAATCTATATTATAATCTTCCCAAGTTCCCATTTGCGGCCATGTTGCGGTGCAATCCATAAACATATATGCACCGAGAGGACTGCGCCATTTCATCGCATTGAATTCAACGGTTCTAAGACCGAAATATGCATCAGGCTCATCGCCTTCTTCTCCGGTGTTGGTTATGGTCATAAGAACGCCATTATCCCATTGATAAAGGTCATTCAAACCGCCTGCAGCAGTTAAATATCCTTCTTTTTTGAGCTCTTCTAATGTAAAGTTAAGCGCCATTACATCATGCTTATTTCCAAATATCCATGCAATTGCAGTCTTTTCGGATTCCGTAAGGTCTCCGGGAGCCTCTGATAGGTCGATACTGACCATTTCTGCGCCGCCGTTCAATCCGCTGTCTGTTTCCCAAAGATCGTCCAGAACCTTCAAATAGAGCCCGCAGAGGTCAAACATCGTTCCTCCAAGCTGATTTTTGGTTCCTATACTGAAAACATGAATTTCATCAACTTTTGAAAACCTTGCAGGATAGCTTTCAAGGATTTCACCGTTATGATGAACGTGAACAGTCATTCCGTCCATAATAACAGAGGAATCCGCCGGTTCTCCATCAAGAAAAACTGGAATATCTTTTACGTTAAGAGTCATTACACCGCCAGGGTTTTCTCCCGCAAGAACCAGGTCTCCGGTTTCGGCACCGTCAACAATTTTCATAATGCTTATGTTTTTTATTTCTTTTCCGACTTCGGGAATTGTAAATTCAGCGTAATATTCTTTTTCATCGAAATCTCCCGGGCCTCGAAAATCCATAACCTGTTTTACAATTCGGTAAGTTCCGGGTTCAAGTGTTCCGTAAAGCCATTCCCAATTTACCTGTGTCTGAAACTCTCTGCCCTTTTGGATCATATAGGCTTCGGAGGTCCATGCAATATCTCCTTCAACAGTAAATGCCATTTCTTCATTTTTATGTTCAAGTCGGTAATAGCTTCCGGTCATAAGTTCACCGGTGGGGTTTCCTCCGGATTGACTGAAAACAACGGTAGCTCCGGTCGGCGTTACGCTGCTTACCGAAAAGGTTATTCCCCATTCGTCCGGAGAATTTATGCGGAAACCGTACCAGCAATTTCCGCCGCCTTCATATTTCACATAAAGTAAATAGACATATATTTTTCCATCCATCGGTACTTCGAAAACTCCGTTTTCTGAGATAACTTTTTCGCCTTTATCAAGAACGCTGTAATCTTCGCTTTCATAATATCCCGGTTCAACTTCCCAATATTCGAGTTCGTAAGACTCCATTCTTTCGTCAAAAATCAGCTTTGCTGTTTTTTCGGTTCCTGCGGAAAAAGAAGGTATGTCTTCCCAGAAAATCGGATGATCTGAATCCGCTTCAATGCTGACGTTTTTTCCGTTTTCAATATAATCCCAGGAATAAGTTCCTTTTCCTGCGGTTATGTAAATATCGCCATATTGAACCTTTACCGTTGGCGGAGAATGTATTCCTTCAATAAACTCTGTTTTTCCGCCAACCGGAGCGCAGGAACAAAGCATCAATATCACAAGTAAAATCAAAAGGATTTTTTTCATAGACATCCGCCTCCCGTTTTTTATCCTTCATTATAATAGTGCCAAAAATTACCGTTTTTCTTGCATCCTTTTATTCTTTTTCGGCATAGTAAGCAAAAAACTGTCTTCGATAAGCGGGATCATCTCTTCATCGGTCATTGTTCCGTCGAGAATCACGCTTGTCCAATGCTCTTTGTTCATATGGTAAGCAGGAACAACTGCCGGAAAAACGTTTTTCCAGAAATCTCCGGTCATAGGTTCCTCTTTGAGGTTTATCCAAATTTTCCCGAGATGTTCATATATTGCGGCAAACATTTTGTTGTTGCTTTTGTGGCGCATTATTGTCCAGTTAACATCCTTAAAAGTGTAATCTTCAAAAGAATCTTCAAAACTAAGGCAAACTCTGATTGCTTCTTCACGGGTAAGCATAAAATCACCTCTGATTTTCTTCTGAACCGATTATAGCGCAAAAAAAGAGCGGAAGCAATTCCGCTCTTTTTTATAAATTATTTATTTGCTTTCTTTGCAAAGAATTCAACTGTTACAGGATCGGTATGGGAATAGAAAAGGCTGCGTTCCATATCGAGATTTCTGATTCTTTCCATATCGCTTTCGGTAAGGCGGAAATCAAAAACATCAAGATTTTCTTTCATAAAATTCACGTCAGGAGTTCCGGGAATTGCTGCAACTCCGCGCTGGATATGCCAGCGAAGAATTATCTGAGCAACTGATTTTTTATATCTTCTTGCAATTTCACGAAGTTCAGGAAGTCCAAGCATATTCACTTTTGCCTGGCCGAGCGGAGCCCATGCCTGCATCTGAACATCATATTTATCGTGCCATTTCTTGCTTTCAATTCTCTGATGGAAAGGATGAAGTTCAACCTGGTTAACCGCGGGTTTTACCCTTGCGAAAGAAGATATATCAACCATTTTATAATCATAGAAGTTTGAAATTCCGATTGCTTTTATCTTTCCTTCAAAATAAAGATCTTCAAGAGCTTTATAACTTCCGAAATAATCGCCGAAGGGTTGGTGAACAAGGCAAAGGTCGATATAATCCGTTCCGAATTTCTCAAGATCTTCAAGAACAGAAGCTTTTGTTTCTTCATAACCAAAGTTTGAAATCTTTATTTTTGTGGTAAGGAAAATTTCCTCTCTCGGGACGCCGCTTTTTTTAATGGCAGAACCGATTTCTTTTTCATTTTCATATGATTGTGCGGTATCTATAAGTCTGTAGCCTGCTTTGAGCGCATCAAGTACACAGCGTTCGGTTTCTTCTTTTTCAAGTTTATTGACACCATATCCAATGACAGGCATTTTCACCCCATTATTAAGTGTTACATACTCCATTAAAATATTCGCCCCTTTTCTGCTATTATATTTTGTTTTTTTAATAATAGCACGGCTTTGCTTCCAAATCAACGATATATTTTTTAACAGTATATATTTTCAATAAAGCCCCGTGCTCAAGCTTGAGCACGTGGCTTTATCATCGTTCAAGAGGAATCTTATTGATAAGTTTTACAACAAACTTTCGGATTATGTTGGCATCAATTGCGGTTACTCTTCCGTCAAGGTCAACGTCACCCATTGCAACCTGCTGTTCAGTAGATTTTATGAGTTTTGCCGCAATAAGACGGGCATAATATAC
>JAZUAX010000113.1:0-3678 GCA_045638185.1 Oscillospiraceae bacterium
TTTGAAATCCGAAAGCCAGATATCAGCATAGTCCTTTACTGATTCAACACTTTCCGGAAGTTCCCAGCCGCCGGTGTTCCATACTATCGGAAGGGAAAGACCTTTTTCTCTTGCGAGATCCAAAGCGGCGGTTATCTGCGGAGCAAAATGCATCGGAGTTACAAGGTTTATGTTGTTTGCGCCTTTTTTCTGAAGTTCAAGAAAAATTTCCGAAAGGCGTTCGACCGAAACGATTTTTCCCGCTTCGCCGCGGCTTATTTCCCGGTTCTGACAAAATACGCAGCGCATTGTGCAGCCGGAAAAGAAGACCGTTCCGGAACCTTCATCGCCGGAAATACAGGGTTCCTCCCAGAAATGAAGGGCGGCTCTTGCAACTTTAACGTCTTTTCCGCCGCCGCAAAAACCGATTTTTCCAAAAAGACGTTCCGCACCGCATTTCCTCGGGCAAAGAGCGCATTTTTCGCTGAGTTCCAAAATTTTCGCCGCCTTTCTTCTGTCGTTCTATGATACAATATAGCATAATTGCCGTTTTCTATCAAGAAAATTAACAGAAACTTAACTTTACAGAAACGGGAAATATGTTATAATGTTGAATATACCGATTTCTTTGCAAATGATATATACAATTAGGGAGTAGTTGGCGCGGAAACGCGTTATGTTATTCGTCATCACGCCGAAAGGCCGGATAATGTATTAAACGACAAGACTTTTTGTTGCAGAACCGTAATGAAAAGCCTTGTATTTTTTTACCTAATTACAGAAAACAGGAGCGTTTTCGTTTTTTTGCATTTTCTTACAGAACGGTTTTATTGTTAATTTCGTTAATTTAATAACAAATTTTTGTTTACAAGACAAAAGAAATATGCTATTATAAATATAATCAATATTTTATGCATAAACGCAGAGGAGAAGGAGAAATTTTCAGTATGGACAAACTTTGGATAGTTCTTCTTTTTCTTGGCGTTTTTTTAATAGGCAGCAATGTTATAAAGAGAATCGCGATACGGTTTATTAATTCTGCCGAAAACCAAAGTTCCGTTTCCGTTATAACCGCGGAAAAGGATGATCCGAAAGTTTTTTGGAACGAAAAAGGTTTTCGAAGAGAACCGCAGCAGGCGGAATTTGTTCTTCCGGAGGAAGATTTTTTCGGGAACGAAAAAACGGAATTTCCGGAAAATTTTGAGGACGAATTCAAAAATCTTTCGGAAGAAGAAAAGAATATGATTTTTGAAGAAGCCGGAATTCTTGAAACGGAAGGGGAAATATGATTGAAACCGAAGGAACAGCGCGATATCATAAAAGCCTCCTCAATGGTGCTCCAGGTTTCGCTTTCGGCAATTTGCCCAATACTTCTGCTTATGTCCGTCGGAATTTGGCTTGACGGAAAATACGGAAACGGCGGATATTGGTTCACCGCAATCGGAATAATCTGCGGGATCTATTCCGGATATAAAGGAAGCTATCAGCTTATCAAAGACGTTTGGATGAAGGAAGAAAAACAGAATGGCAAAAATCCTGAATCGGATGATGAATGAATATGGGGACGAAGAGGACAGCATAGTGACCCCGCGAAACGCAAGAATTGCGGCTGTTCTGCTCTGCCTGATTTTTATCCTCGGAGGTCTTGTTTTCGGAGATTTTTTTAAAACCGCAAAAGGGGTTTTTCTCGGTGCGGCGGTTGCCCAGCTTCTTTTCCGCCAGCATGAGCTGACCATTGGAAAAAGCATTAAAAGCGCAAATCCCCAAAGCATGACGGTATCAAATTATTTTGTGCGCCTTCTCATCAAGGGTGTTACCGTATTCGTTGCAATACAAAACCCGGATGTTGGCATAATAGGATGTATTCTCGGCTTGCTGAGCATTCCTTACGGAATATATGCTCTTGCATTTGCCGATTGGATAATCCACAGAAAAACCGGAAAGGAGGTATAGGATGAATGTATCAATTCCGCAAATAACGAGCGGTTTTTCCGTTTTTGGATTCGAAATCACAAACACAATGGTCTGGACCTGGCTTATACTTGCAATGCTTTCGGCTTTGTTTATCTGGCTTGGAAGCGGGCTTAAAGTAAGACCGGAAGGCAAGAAGCAGATCGTTGCAGAAACGATTTACGGACTTGTCGGAAACCTTGTTGAATCGAATATCGGTCCTAACACAAAAGCTTTTATCCCCTATTTCACCGCTCTTTTCGCTTTTATTCTTGCATCGAACCTCAGCGGTGTCTGGAGTCTTGGCGTTATCCGTCCGCCAACGGCAGACGTTGCAACGCCTTTTGCTCTTGCGCTTATGACCTGCGTTATTTCGCAGTATTATCACATCAAGATAAACGGAATCAAGGAATATTTAAAAGGCTTCCTCGGTCCGGTAAAATTCATGATCCCGATAATGCTTCCCATGAATATCATCAGCGAAATTGCAAACCCGGTTTCTCTTACCCTTCGTATGTTCGGTAACCTTCTGGGCGGTCTTATCATCGGTACTCTTATCTATTCGATGCTCATCGGTTCCAATGTAATGCCGATCTGGGTCGCTCTCGGTTCAATCGTTCTTTGCGTTGTGCTTCTTACCAAGCAGTATAAGAAAATCAAAAATCTTGACAAAGGCAAGAAGAAACTTGCAATTCTTCTCGGACTCATCTGCTGTGCTCCGCTTTGCATAATGGCGTTTGTCCACGGATATTTCGACATTTTCAGCGGATGCCTCCAGACTTATATTTTCTGTTTGCTTTCTATGATCTTTATTTCGCCGTAAAGACGAAAATAAAATTCTTTCCGATTGGAAAGAAAATCAGAAACTTGTGTTAAAATAAAATTCTATAAACAAAAAGGAGAAAACACATGGAAGGACTTAACATCACTGGACAGGATCTCATTTACGCAGCAAGCGCTATCGGCGCAGGACTTGCAGTCGGACTTGCAGCAATCGGCCCCGGCATCGGCGAAGGCTTTGCAGCAGGCAAAGGCACCGAAGCAGTCGGCCGTCAGCCCGAAGCACAGAGCAAAATCACCACCACCATGCTCATGGGCCAGGCAGTTTCCGAAACCACCGGTCTTTACGGACTTGTTGTAGCGCTCCTCCTCATCTTCGTAAAACCCTTCTGATTTTAAGAAACAAAAAATTACAGAAAGTTTGGTAACAATATGGATAGCTGGCTTATAAAAATCGATGCCGGTCTTATCAGGCAGGTTATCATTCAGGGCGGAGTTTTTCTTGCATTCTTCGTTGTTGTAAAAGTTTTCTTTGCGGATAAAATCAAGGCGATTCTTGAACAGCGCAAAGAAATTATCGAAAAAGACCTTTCCGCAGCAACCGAAGCGAAGGCTAATGCGGAAAAACTCGAAAACGAATATGCTGAAATCATGAAAGGCGCCCACGATGAAAAAGCGGCAATTCTTCATTTCGCAGCCGAAGACGGCGAACAGATGAAGGAAAAAATCGTTGCGGAAGCGCGCGAACAGGCCGAAACAATCATAACCAATGCCAGAAAAGAGATCGACAGAGAGCGCACGCAGGCCGAAAAGGAACTGCGTGATTCCATTGTTGATATGACTATCGACGCCGCAGAAAAAATCTCGGGAAAATCCTTTACAAAAGAGGATCATGCCCAGCTTATCAGTGAATCCATCTCCATGATCAAGGAGGTGTAAGCTTATGAGCCTTGCGGTCAGAAGATATTC
>JAZUAX010000114.1:0-11384 GCA_045638185.1 Oscillospiraceae bacterium
TGGTCATAGGCGGCGTTGATATCTTTCATTTTTTCTGCCGCAACGTCAGCAAGGGGATTATCAACGTATTTATCCGGATGATATTTTCGAACAAGGTCGCGGTAAGCTTTTTTGATTTCTTCGTCGCTGGCATTTTCGGAAACGCCAAGAACTCTGTAAGGATTATCCGTTTTTATCCCCTCCTTTTTTGGTTATTATTCTTTCAACCTCAGATTTTAAACCAAGACTTATTGTATTTTCCACTATTTCTTTATATTTGTCAAGTTCCAGAAGGTCAAGATCGTCAAAAAGTTCCGCAACAGTAATAAAAAGCACGGATTTTGCCTCTTTTTCGGCGTTTTCGCCGCCGTATATAAATGGATTATAGTTGCCTTTCTTACGGTCGTCCTCAAGGTCATCAAGCCCGTCGCAGAGATAGATATATCTTCCGAGAAGATAGCCGAATCTTTCCAGAACTTTTTCGTTTTCGCCGTTTCCGCCGAGAAGCATTATTTCCGAAAGGAATTTTGCGGTGGGTTCCGCAGCTTCGTCGGAAAGGGAGGATTTTTTATCCTCCACCGCTTTTTGTTCTTCCATCATTTTTCTTGCGGCAAGGTCGATTTTTTCGGCATCTTTGCCGGAGAAAAGAGCTTTTTTTCTTGCGGAAGAAGCAAAAGGCAAAAGCAGAACCGCCCTTGCTCTGTTAAGAAAACCTTTGTCGGAAAGGTCATCTTTGATTTTATAATAGGTCAGGATCATCGCCGCTTTTGCCGAAAGGGAAAGAGCCTTGTTTTCAAGACAGCGGCATTGTTTTTTTAGGGGGTGCGCAATGCAGGAACATTTTTCAAAAGCCGGGCAAAAATCTTTTTCAAGAGACATAAAAAGCATCGCCATAAAGGCGAAATCATAGCTCAGAGTCATTCTTGCAAAAAGCCCGTAACTGCGCCCAAGTTCCTTGCAAAGCCCGCAGTAAACAGCTTTATAATCTTCCGCCTCGCGGATTTTGAGTTCCGGGCGGAATGGTTTTATATATCCGAACAGGCGAAAGACCTCCTTTTAAAATGTTATGCAAATATTTTACACCTTTTTTGCGGAAAAGTAGTTAATAAAATGTAAAAAATCCCATCGGAAAGCCAATAATAAACAAAAAAGGAGAAAAACAATGTGTACGGCAATTTCTTTTTGTAAAAACGGAAGCTTTTTCGGAAGGAACCTTGACCTTGAATATAACATCGGAGAAAAAATAACTTTTATGCCGAGGAATTTTCTTTTGAAATTCAAAAACGGAGAAAGTTTTGAGCACCACTTTTCGGCAATCGGAACAGCGCATATTGCCGGAGGCTACCCGCTTTTTTATGACGGAATAAACGAGCACGGGCTTTTTGCCGCCGCACTTAATTTCCCGGAAAGCGCGGTCTATTCTTCCGAAAAACCGGGGATGAAAAACATTGCAGCCTTTGAAATTATTCCGTTTGTACTTTCTTTGTGCTCGAATCTTAGGGAAGCAAAAAACCTTCTTGAGAAGGTGAATGTTTTGAGCACGGATTTCAGCAAAATTCTTAAAAGCACACCTCTACATTGGTTTTTTGCGGATAAAACCGGTTCGATAACAGTTGAACCGCTTAAAGAAGGACTTAAAATCCATGAAAACCCAATCGGAGTCCTTACAAACGAGCCGCCTTTTGAATATCATAAACTCCGTCTTTCGGAATATATGGGTCTTTCTCCGGCAGAAGCGGAGAACAGATTTTTGAAAAATCTTGATTTGAAACCCTTTTCAAGAGGAAGCGGTGCTCTTGGCCTTCCGGGAGATTTATCCTCGTGCTCAAGGTTTATAAGGGCCGCCTTCGGAAAGGAAAACGCCGTTTCCGAAAGTCCGGAAGAAAGCATTTCGCAGGTTTTCCATATTCTCAAAAGTGTTTCCATGATAAAAGGCTGTGTCCGCCTTCCGGAAGGCAAACTTGAAAAAACGGTCTATTCCGCCTGCGCCGACGGTGAAAAAGGGATTTATTACTATAAAACTTACGGAAACAGCAGGATTTCCGCCGTTGATATGAAAAAAGAAAACCCCGAAGGAACGGAACTTGTTTTGTATCCCTTCAGAACGGAGCAGGATATTTTATGTTGGAATTAAAAAAAGCCGCGCAAAGCGCGGCTTTTTTAATTTGGCGTCCCTAGCGCGATTCGAACGCGCGGCCTTTCGCTTAGGAGGCGAACGCTCTATCCTGCTGAGCTATAGAGACATCACTGGTATATTTTACTTTTTTGCGGCGGTTTTGTCAACCGGATATTATTTTTCGGGAAGGTCCATGAGCATATTTATGGTGCGGAAAATTTCTCCGCATTTCGGACATTTCCATTCGGTGTCGCTTTTCTTTGCTTTTTTGTGGAGATGTTCCAGAAATTCGTGTCCGCAAACAGGGCAGGGAACCTTTTCGTTTGTCCAGAGCTTTTTGAGGAACAAAACTTCCTCATCTCTTGTTTTGAAATACATAAAAATCCCCTTTATAAAATTGTTTTTCCGTTAAGAACAGCTTCGCGGAGTTTTTCGCCCTCATAGCGAAGCTTAAGGGAAAAGAAAGGTTCGTCTTTTTGCAAAAGTTCGAGGAAAATTTTATCTCCTTCCCATTTCGGAATGGAATCCAATTTTTCGCGGCTTATCCATTCAAGTTCACCTTCGTCACAATCCAAAAGTTCGCCGAAAAAACCGGTTGCGGTAAAAAGATGCATATATTCCGTTTCCCATTTATCGGAAACAAAGGTGACTATTCCGCGGTAGCGGTAATCCGTAAGAGTAAGTCCGGTTTCCTCCCTTGCTTCGCGAAGAATGCAATCCTCCGGGCTTTCCTTATCCTCAAATTTTCCGCCTATTCCGATCCATTTATCCTTGTTTGCGTCGTTTTCTTTTTTAACGCGGTGGAGCATAAGATATTTTTCGTCTTTTTCGATATAACAAAGAGTTGAATTTATCATTTTTTATACGCTCCTTCAAGTTTTTCTGCGGCAAAAACATCTGCCGGGCAGAATTCAAGGCTTTTTGATTCCGAAGGCAAAAGCCATTTTATCTCGGAATGGAAAGTCGGTTCGATTTTTTCGGAAATAAGTTTCGCCCTGATGAAATAAAAATAGATATCTTTTTCCGGATAGGAAAAAGGATATTCGCAGAAAATTTCTTCCGGTTCAATTTCGGCGCAAAGTTCCTCTTTGATTTCGCGGATTATTGCCTCAAAAGGGGTTTCGCCTTCTTCGATTTTTCCGCCGGGAAATTCCCAGAGAAAAGGGCAGTTTTCGCCTGGTCCGCGTCTGCAGAACAAAACCTTATCCTCTTTTTCGATAATTGCAGCAACAACTTTTATCATAAAAACACCTGCTTTAACCGAGGGCGATATCAAGGATCATCATAAGCGCAAAACCGATCGCAACGCCGATTGTTGCAATGTTGCTGTGTTCCCCGTCCTGGGATTCCGGAATAAGTTCTTCAACAACAACATAGATCATTGCGCCTGCGGCAAAGGAAAGAATGAAGGGAAGAACGGGTTCGATAAAAGAAACCAGCGCAAGGGTAAGAAGCGCGCCGAGAGGTTCGACAACGCCGGAAAGGAAACCGTATTTAAAAGCCTTTCCTTTGGAAAGTCCGGTTCCCACCAGAGGCATTGAGATAATTGCGCCTTCCGGGAAGTTCTGGATCGCAATACCGATTGCAAGAGCAAAAGCTCCTGCGGCGGTGATAACGCTTTCGCCGCTTAACATTGCCGCAAGAACAACGCCAACAGCCATTCCTTCAGGAAGATTATGGAGCGCAACCGCAAAAACAAGCATAAAGGATTTTCCGAGAGTTGTTTTGCGGCCTTCCGGTTTATCAGAGTTGAGGTGAAGATGAGGAATAAAGCTGTCGAGAATAAGCAGGAAGAACATTCCGCCAAGGAAACCCGCCGCAGCAGGAAGCCATGCGATTTTTCCGGCGGCTTCCGCCATTTCGATTCCCGGCATGATAAGCGACCAGACCGAGGCGGCCACCATAACGCCGGAAGCAAAACCGAGGAGCGCTTTCTGGAGTTTCGGGTTCATTTCCCCTTTCATAAAGAAAACCGAAGCGGCGCCGAGAGTCGTTCCGAGGAAGGGAAGCAAAACACCGATTATTACTTTCATTGTATCAGTCATAAAGGAAAATCTCCTTTCAAAAAACTTTTTCTAAAAAATCATTTTACCACATATCCGATACTCTAACAAGAAAATTTTTAAAAAGTGCAGCAAAACCGCGGCAAAAAGACACTATATAGGTATAAGGAACAAATTGACAAACTCAATTGTCGGGTATAATATAAAAGCAGAGAAAGGGGTGTTCTTTTATGAGAAACCTTATTGCCTGGATTTTTACAATAGTTTATTTTTTGATTTTTTGCGGCCTGATTTATCTTATTTTTACCGGTTTTTTAAGTAACTTTTTTAATTCCTTTGCCGCAGAAAGTCTTGTTACCATTTTTTGCTGGATAATTGCATTTTTTATAAGCGTCGGCTTAGGTGATTTTACTGAAAAAAAGATAAAAGATTACTATTCGAAAAAATGATCCGGAAGGGGGAATTGAATTTGAAAAAACTCTTTTTGCTTTTATTTTTGATTCTGACTCTTTGCGCCTGCGGTGTTCAGGAAGAAGCTGTTTTGCCGGAGGAAAGTTCTTCCCTTCCGGAAGTTTCTTCTTCCGAAGAGGAAGAAAGCGAATGGCACCCGCTTGTTTATGACAGAGTTGACAAACATATTTTTGAATATGAATTCCGTTATAACGAATGGATGGAAGAGCTTTCCGAAAGGGGAATTTCCGTTTCTATCGAAAACAGGGAATTTGTTGGGAAAAAAAGCTGGGAAGCGGAACTTGTTTTGAAAAATTCCGAAAAGGAACTCCGAATCCCTTTCAGTGGAATTTATGACCACAGCGGAACTGTTTATTACGGAAGAATTCTTTTCCCGGACGAAAAAACCGCCGTTTTCTGCGGAAACAAAAAGGCCGTTTTTTTCGATACCGAAACTCTTGAACTTTGGGATTTTGTGCCGGAATTTCCGGATTTTGAAAAAGAAAACCTTTGGGTAAACGGTGCCGGAATCAACAAAAAGAACGGTGAAATCGTTCTTTTTGTAACGCCAATGGATCCTTTCCAGACCGAAGAAGCAGTGACAAGCATTATCGTTTTTAACGAAAAAGGCATAACCGAATCCGGTTTTACTGTTCTTCGGGGAACGGCAAATTCCGGCGAAAAAAAGATTCCTTTCTTCTTCAGAAATTCTTCCTATTTTGAATATAACGGCGAAGGATTTTTGCGCCTTGGATATGAAAACATAAATCTTGAAAACGGAATCGTATGGAGCGAAAGCGGAGATTTGATTAAAGCAGAAAACGGAATCTACCGCCTTGAAATGGCTTTTACAAGTCCAAAACAGGATATTGATATCCAAAGCGGTTATCTTGCGATTCTTTATAAAAACGGTGAAGCCGTTGATTCGATAATATTCTCCGAACCGGATTTTTGTGACCCCAACTATGCCGGAACGGAAGAAAAACCGGTTCTTGTAGTAAAAGGCGACGTCGCAACTTACCGCTTCCCCTATTTTGCAATGGAACTCACTCTCGATTTCAAAAATCAGACACATAAGCTTGAATACAAACCCACTGAAGTAAATATGAGTGAAGATTCCGAACCGATATGGAGTTCCGACGGGAAATATGCCGTTTATAATTTCGGATATAACGGAGCGGGAGATATTTCCGGAAGTCACGTTGCGATCCGCAATAACGAAACGAAAAAACATACCTATCTGGGCGAAATCGGCGGAATGTACGGCGGTTATAACGGATTGGGCTTTCTTAAGAACAACGATGTTTACCATTATACTGATATAAGTCTTAAAATTTATGATCCGGAAACAGCCGAAGTTAAGTTCGACATCAGCAAAAATTTTCCGGTGGGTTATAACAAAGAAACAAAATTAGGTAGAGGAATTTCAACTTTCCGCCGGGATCCGGAAGATTTTAGCTATATTCTGGTTTACTATGAATATGATGAAGTTATCTCCTGGGATTACGTGAACCGCGAAAACGTCGGCTTTGAAAAAGCAGATGTAAATTACAGAATAGGCTTTTTCGATTCCGAGGGAAACCTTTTGGAAAGTTACGAAAGCCCTGTTCCGCTTGTTTCAACTGCCTTTGGTTTTGAAAACGTGGATATGCGCTATTCCCCGGAAAAACTCACTGTTTTTGTTACCAGCAGAAAAGGCGGAATCCCGATTTATGAATTTGAATTCGATATGGAAACAAAGGAATTTAAAATCAAATAACAAAAATACGGCGGAAATTCCGCCGTTTTTCTTTTTATCTTTTTTTATCGGAGTCTTCCGTAAGTTTTTGCGTGGCGGCGCATTCTTTCCGCAAGTTCGGAATTTGCCTGGCCTTTAAGAAGTCTCCATTGCCAGTTTCCACCGGAGGTGGAAGGGGTGTTCATTCGGGTATATTTTCCGCTTCCGAGCCAATCCTGCATTGCAATTATCGCGGTGTTGCAGGGAGTTGCAAGAACGGTTCTGATAAAGGAATCGGCAAAATCCTCGCCGTCCTTATAGTTTATGTATTCCTTGCAGAAATTGACTTCGAATTCCGAAGCGGTTTCAAGCCAGCCTGCAACGGGCATGTTATCATGGGTTCCCGGATAGCAGACGCAGTTTTTGCTGAAATTATAGGGAAGGCAGCCGTTGTTCGGGTCGTCGGAACCAAAAGCAAATTCAAGGATCTTCATTCCCGGAAGTCCGCTTTCTTCAAGAAGTTCAAAAACCGCCGGGCTTAAATCGCCAAGATCTTCCGCGATGATGGGATATCCGTCAAGCTCTTCAAAAACTTTGCGGAAAAGATCCATTCCGGGTCCTTTTTTCCATTCGCCGTTTTTTGCGGTTT
Organism: Oscillospiraceae bacterium; assembly: GCA_045638185.1. Taxonomy (GTDB): domain Bacteria; phylum Bacillota; class Clostridia; order Oscillospirales; family Ruminococcaceae; genus UMGS1668. Next base: position 6,915 of record JAZUAX010000114.1, read on the forward strand.
CGGAACCGAAGGGGATGCAGTAATAATCCGCAAATGCGCGGAAATGGTCGATTCGGAGAACGTCATATTTTTCACTGCAGGAAGAAAGACGTTTTATCCACCATTTATAGCCGTCTTTTTTATGCTTTTTCCAATCGTAAATGGGGTTTCCCCAAAGCTGGCCGTTTTCGGAAAAATAATCCGGAGGAACGCCCGCAACGTTTCGGGGATGTCTTTCTTTGTCAAAATCAAAAAGTTCCGGCGAAGCCCAGACGTCGCTGCTGTCGTCCGCAACATAAATAGGAAGGTCGCCGATGATTTTTATTCCGCGTTCATTTGCATAATTTTTAAGATTCTGCCACTGGCGGTTGAATTCATACTGGAGGAATTTCCAAAAACCGAGTTCCTCCTCGTTTTCCTTTTCAAATTTTGCAATGGCTCTTTTGCTGCGGGAATAAAAAGGTTTTTCCCATTCGCGCCAGCATTTTCCTCCGTGGAGATTTTTAAGAGCCATGAAAAGGGCATAGTTATCAAGCCATTCCGCCTCTTTTTCACAGAATGCGGAAAGCGCGGCAAGATCGCCTTTTTCCATAAAATTTTTATAAGCTTTGCGCAGTACGCCGAATCTGTTTTCATAAATATGTGCATAATCAACGTACATGGGTTCGGTTCCCCAGTTTATTCCTTCAAGGTCGCTTTCTTCAAGAAAACCGTCAATAACAAAGAAATCAAGGTCGATGAAATAAGGGTTTCCTGCAAAGGTCGAAAAAGACTGATAGGGGGAATCGCCATAGCTTGTGGGTCCAAGAGGAAGAACCTGCCAATAGGTCTGGCCTGCCTCGATAAGAAAATCAACAAATTCATAAGCGCTTCTGCCGAATGTTCCGATTCCGTGGTTGGAAGGAAGGGAAGAAACATGGAGCAGAACGCCGCATTCTCTTTTATCCATAAAAAACCTCTTTTTAAACCGCCGCTTTGCGGCAAAATCAAAACGCTATAAGTTTACCATAAATGTAAAATGTTTTCAAATGTTAAACGGGATTTTTAAAGGCGGATGCTCTCGATAAGCTCCGAAAATTCTTTTTCTCCCCAGATTTCCGGAACGGGATAGAGCGGGTTTGCTTCGGCCGAGGCCCATTTTATCATCTGCGGAATATCTTCATCGCGGATAACGTCAAAACCTTTCGGAAGACCCATTTTCTCATTGATATCTTCTATCCATCCGATAAATTTTTCCGCTTTTTCGGAATCTGAATTTCCTTCCATTCCGCAAACTTCCGCAAGCTCCGCAAGATGTTTTTCTGCGTGTTTTCCGTATTTTTTCATAACGTGAGGAAGTATCACAGCCATTGCAAGTCCGTGGGGAACTCCGTAAAGTCCGCCGAGAGTATGCCCTATTGCGTGAACGTAACCGACACAGCCTCTTGTAAAGGAACGACCCGCAAAAAATGCCGCTTTCTGCATATTCGCCCTTGCTTCCATGTCGCTTCCGTTTTCAAAAGCTTTCTGCAGATTTTCGTGAATAAGCCTTACAGCTTCCTTAGCGAGTCGGTTTTCCGTTTCGGTGCAGTAAGTGTGGTTGGTGTAACTTTCAACGGCATGAGAAAGAGCATCCATTCCGGTTATAGCGGTTATATAAGGCGGAAGACCGATGGTAAGAGCAGGGTCGAGCACGGCGTATCCGGGAATGAGCACGGGGTCGTTTATGGAAGCTTTACGGTGGGTTCTGCTGTCGGTTATAACCGCGGCAACAGTTGTTTCGGAACCCGTTCCGGAAGTTGTCGGAACAGCAAAAAACGGAGGGATTTTCTTCATAACTTTAAGGAGCCCCTGGAGCTGAGCCGCGGTTTTATGCGGTTTTGCGGCCTTTGCGCCAATTCCTTTTGCGCAATCCATCGGTGAACCGCCTCCGAAGGCAACAATGCAGTCGCAGCCGTTTTCTTTGAAGATCCTGTAACCTTCCTCAACGTTTATGTCGGTGGGGTTGGGCTCAATTTTACTGAAAATTCTGTAATCGATTCCGACGGTTTCCATAGCGTTGAGCATGGGCCCGGCAAGACCGATGCTCAGAATTCTTTCGTCGGTGACTATGAGCACGTTTTTCAGACCCTTGCTTTTTATCCATTCCGGAAGCTTTTCTGAAGAACCTTCACCTTCAATATATTCCGGCATGCGGTAGGGCATAAAATAATTTCCGATTTTCATTCCAAGCTGAAAAGCTCTGCAAAAAATTCTGTTCATTTAAAATTTATTCCCCGTCCTTCGTGTTTTTCTTTATTCCGAGAGATTTCCAGAAGTTTCCGAAATCTTCGCCGGAAAGTTCTCCGCCCGTAACAAGAATTTCATAAGCTTCGTCCTGCCAGCGGTAACGAACTTCGGTTTCCTTGAATCCGTTCCGGAGATAAAAATTCTTTCTTCTGCGGCGGATTTCGTTTTCTTCACACCCCGGAATTTCCCTTTCGATATCGACAATTATCCTCATTCCGGATTTTATTCTTCCGATGGAGGAAAGCGCCTTTGCCCCAAGCCCTTTTCCGCGCATTTCGGGAACGGTTGCAAAATAGATTATGTGGGAAATATCAAGGCTGTTGAGGAGAATTGCAAAACCGCAGAAAACTCCTTCGTTATAGAAAGCAAAGGTTTCATAATGCCCGCTTTTGTTGCGAAGCATCATTCCCAAGGAAAATCTTTCGTTTTCCGGAAAAGATTCGACATAAAGTTTTCTTATTTTTCGGATGTCCTTTGAAAGCGGACCTGCTTTTTTTGTTGAAAACATTTTTTCACCCCGAAAAAATTTTATAATTTAATTATATTCATTTTTGCGGATTATTCAAACAAAAATTCGTTTTTTTTATTTTGTTGACAAATCAACACGGCTGATATATTATAGGATAAAATAAGATTGACGAGCCGATTTTATGTCAAAGTGGGGTAACAAAATGAACAACCGTTTTGAACAGTTTTTTACCGTAATTTCCGCGATATATCGCTATATTCAGAAGCTCCAGAGAAGCGAAATGGTAAAGCGCGGTTACAAAGGCGCTTTTGCTCAGTATCTGATGGCACTCAACAAAACCGAAGAAGGACTTACTTCCAAAGAACTCTGCGAGGTCTGCGATAAAGATAAGGCGGCCGTTTCCAGAATTATTGCGGAAATGGAGGAAAAAGGTCTTATTCAAAGAGAAAAATCAAACACAAGAGCTTACCGTTCCAAAATAACACTTACCGAAAAAGGAAAAAGCACCGCGGAATATATAAACGAAAGATCCAGGCAGGCTGTAAAAGCCGTTTCGATCGGTGCAATTGATGAAGAACAGCGCGAAATCGTTTATTCCGTGCTTGATACAATTTCAAAAAATCTTCAGAAAGTTATCGAAGAAGGAATTCCTCAGGAAGAAGAGGAAGAATAATTTCAGAACAAAAACCGGCGGAATTTTTCCGCCGGTTTTATCTTTTGCAATCGTTTCAGAAAAACAGTTTCTGTTTTTGAATGAAAGACAAAAAAACCGAACATGGCTGTTGTCAAAATACATATAAAAGAAAAGAAATGTTTATTTAATTTGTATGAAAAGCGAATATTACCTTTACTTTTTGTATATAAAGTGTTAAGCTGTATCTACCGGCAGTGAACACTGCCAAAAAAGTTCTAGGAGGATTAACAATGAAAAAAATTCTTGCATTGGCTCTCGCTTTCGTAATGGTCTTCGGCCTTGCAGCCTGCGGCGGCACCACTTCTGAAGGCGGAGCTAAAGTTTCCGTATTCTGGTACGATGAAGCTGACGTTTATCTCAGCACCGTACGTTCTGCTCTCAACGAAGAACTCGATGCACTTGGTGTTGAATATGACAACCAGTTTGCAGCAAACGACCAGGCAAAACAGCTCGACCAGGTTAAAACTGCTATCGCTGGCGGTTCCAACATCCTTGTTGTAAACCTTGTAACTTCCGGTTCTGTTGACGCAGCAGAAGAAATCCTTGCAGCTGCAGGCGACATCCCCGTAATCTTCTTCAACCGCCCTGTTGGTATCGACGGTTCCGAAGTAGGCCTTCTTGAAAACCATGCAAACGCTTGCTTCATCGGTACCGATGCTCCCGAAGCAGGCCACATGCAGGGCAAAATGATCGGCGACTACCTCGTAGAAAACTATGATGCAGTTGACTTCAACGGCGACGGTATTATCTCCTATGCAATGATGAAAGGCGACGAAGCAAACGTTGAAGCTATCTACAGAACCCAGTATGGCGTAGAAGACGCTAACATCGTTCTCGAAGCAGCAGGCAAACCCGCTCTTGCATACTTCGATGCTTCCAACCCCGACTGCTATCAGGTTGACCTTGGCGGTGCATGGTCCGCAGCAGCAGCAAAAGACTATATGGACACCAACTTCGTAACCTATAACGAAGGCGCAGGCAACATGATCGAACTCGTAATCTGCAACAACGACGGTATGGCAGAAGGCGTTGTAGCATCCCTCCAGGAAAGAGGCTACAA
>JAZUAX010000115.1:0-4094 GCA_045638185.1 Oscillospiraceae bacterium
TCGGTTGCAAGAGCAAGAGATGCAAGATACTGTGCAGCTTCTTCGGCAAAGCCGCTGTCAATTGCCTGCTGTTCAATTTCTGCTTCAAGAGCCTCAACGTCAACACCCTCAAGGAGGAAATCTCCGGAAAGAGTGTCGGTGGTGTAAACGTCCATTGCAGAAACAACATTATCCCAATCGGTTTTGGAATATGTAATGGTGGTTGTGCCGTCGCCGTTATCTTTAACTTTGATAACTTTGCCGTAAACTCCGGTAAGTTTTGCTACATTTTCTCCGGATTCAATTCCAAAGGTTCCGGTATAGAAAACAAGGAAGTCACCGGCATCAACGGTGGTCTGGCTGTCCAGTTCGATATTTGCGTAAGCGTCTGCGGAATAGTCAAGATATTTATTTTCAACGGTTACGGAGTTTTCATCCTCATCGGTATCTGCATCAACGGGCATAGGAAGCATATCCGGTTCAAAAATGATATCTTCTGCTTCTGCTTTCTGATAAGAATATTTATCTCCGTTCCTACCGGTGATTTCTATGTATGCAACTTCTCCGCATTCTTCATAGGGAGTATCAAGAGTACGAAGGTCGGGGCGAACGCCCTTATAAACGGTTACGATTTCGCCGGTTTCAAGTTCGCCTTTGCTATACTTGAAAGTACCTTTATCAAGTTTTGCAAGGTCGGTTTCACCTTCGGTGCTCATGGTATAAAGCGGAATATTAAGATTTTCAACACCCTCACCGTTTATAGTGATTTCGCTGAGATCGGAAGCAGGAATATAAGTGATATCATCATTATATTTAAGGTTGGAAACCTCTTCTTTATACGTGGTAAAGTTATATTCACGAACGCTTTCTGGTTCATCTTTAAAGCTGAGTCTTCCGTCTTTAAGGACAATGCGGAAGGAAGCACCTTCTTCAAATCCGGGTTTGGAAAGATGTGTACCGGAAATAAAGAAAGTTCCGTTTCCTCCGGTAACTCTGATAAAATCTTTCTGGTCCGGGCTGGAAAGGTTTTTAGCCTCGATTCCCGCAAGAACGGTTTTAGCATCGATATCTTTATCTTCAGTTACAACTGTGATTCTGAAATTGCTTTCAACATCGGTTGCGCTTGCAAACTTTTTGCTTTCGATTGCTTCAAGAGGGGACATCTCGATATAAGAAGCATAGAGAGAAAGGTCTTTTTCTACGGTATCCGTGCTTGCTACGGGAAGAGTTCCTTCTTCATCATAGTACCAGCCTTCAAAAATGCAGTTTGCCTTATAAGGGGTGGGAAAACTGTAAATTTCCGTTCCCGGGGCAACTTTTTTGTCGGCAAATTCGGTACCGCCAAAAGTTTCAAAGCTTACGCTGAAAGTGTTGGCAGGTTTCTCGGGTTTGTTAGAACCGGAACCTGAACCGGATCCGGTTCCGCCGCCGGGAACAGTATCCTCGTCATCTTTATCGTCCGGTTTATCGTTCCCTGTGATAGAATCGACGATTTCATCCCAAAAACTTTTGTCATCGTCTTTTCCCTCATCAGGTTTTTCTTCCGGTTCATTCTCCGAACCCTGCGGTTCTTCGGGTTCTTCCGGATTTTCGTTTTCGCCCGAAGGATCAACCGGCTTTTCCTCGTGTTCGTCCGTTGGTTGTTCCACGTTTGGATTTTCAACCGGAATCTCTTCCTGGGCGGATATAAGCGGAACAGCAACTACGGCAAGAGCAATGATTGCAATTACAGAAAAAACTGCAATTACTTTTTTTGCCGAAAGTTTAGCAATAAAATCTTTCCACATATCTTTTTCCTCCTGTCAAAATACCAAATATGCGCCTTTCCAAAAATCTGCATATTATTGGCTTTTTCCCTTTTATTATAATATTTATTTTTTTAAAATAATTTGAAAGGAGTGAAATGCGGTTTTAATTGCGCGAACGGTAAAACGTACAGATTGAATCCTTGCGCTGCCGGTGGTATAATTCTATTTAATAAAATGTATCGGTCTTTAAAGAAGGTGGAAAAATGCTGCGGATTGCTGTGTGTGACGACAATTCTGTTTTTATAAAGCAGATTACATATATGATCGACCATTGGGAACACAAACCGGAAAACACAGTATGCGAAACCTTTAAAAACGGCGATGAGCTTATCGATATGCACCGAACCGCTCCTTTTGATATTATTTTTCTTGATGTTGTTATGCCGATGCTCAACGGAATTGAAACTGCAAGAGAAATCCGTCAGAAAGATAAAAACGTAAAAATCGTTTTTCTTACTTCATCTTCCGAATTTGCGGTCGAATCATATACCGTAAAAGCGAACAACTATCTTCTAAAACCAATTTCCGAAAAAAAGCTGTTTGACTGTCTTGATGAACTTATTGAAGAATTAAACAAAAACCTGCGGACCATAACCGTAAAAAGCATTCATGCGGTGCAAAAACTTGCTATTGATGACATTGTATATATCGAAGCCCAAAACAAACATATTGTTTTTACAATGCTTGACGGAACAAAAATCGAAACAATGGAAGCTTTGCATATCTGGGAAGAAAAACTGACCCTTGATTATGGATTTTTTAAATGTCACCGCAGTTATATCGTAAACATAAACCATATCGACACATATACGTCCAAAGAAATTAAAATGCATTCCGGCGATATTATTCCCATAGCCCGCAGCTACCAGAAATCTTTTGATTCGGCATATTTTGCCGTTCTTTTCTGAAAGGTCGGTGAGGACGAATGACGGATAATATTCTTGTTGTGATTCATGCGGCTTTTCTTTTGCTTTTCGGCGTTTTTCTTTCAGTGGCTTTTGCCGGGATCAAAATCCGCAAAAAAAATGTTGCCGCTCTTTTTGCGTTCTGCGCTGCAAGCGGTGCGGTTCAATCCGTTTTATATGTGCTTCTTTCCGAAGAAGCAGTCTGGAAGATGTATCCTCTTATTTCGCATTTTCCGCTTTTTCTTCTTATCACAATCGGATACCGCAGAAAGATTTCGACAGCGGTAGTTTCAATCTGTACCGCGTATATGTGCTGTCAACCGGCAAAATGGATCGGGCTTTCGTCAAAATTCATTTTTGAAAGTTCCGCAGCGGAATATACCGCAAGAATTTTTACCCTTATATTCGTTTTCGGATTTATTTTTTTCCGGCTTTCGGATTATATTGCCGAAATTTTTGACAAGGAAGAAAAAACAGTATATATTTTCGGAATAATGCCGATATTATATTACGTTTTTGATTATATTTCCGCAATCTATACCAATTTCTGGACTTCACATATTCACGAAACGGCAGAATTCCTTTCTCTTTCTCTTTGCATAGTTTTTCTCATTTTCTGCTTTGTATATCACAGGGAATATGAAGAAAAAGCAAATGCTCAACGCAAAGAACAGATTATCCGCATCACTGTTGAAGAACAGAAAAAGGAACTTGATGCCGTAAAACGCAGCGAAGGAGCAATTAGGATAATTCGGCATGATATGAGGCATTTTCTTGCAAATCTTTTGACGTGTATTGATAATGATGATAAGGTCACCGCGAAGAAAATGATCTCTTCTTATGTTGAAAATATCGATTTGACTGTTGTAAAAAATTACTGTGGAAATACCACAATAAATTATATCCTTTCAAACTTTGCCGAAAAATGCAAAGAAGAACAGATTAATTTTGTTTGTCACGCAGAAATTTCAGATATCACCTGTGATGAAACGATGCTTTCAACTATCATTTCAAACGCGCTGGACAATGCTATAAATGCTCAGAAGCATCTTTCGAAAGAACAGCGGGAAATCAAAATAAGTATTAAAAATCATAACGAAAAGCTTCTTCTTTCCATAAAAAATCCTTTTGTAAAGGCTCCGGTTCTTATAAACGGAGTTCCGGTTTCCAAACAAAAAGGGCACGGATTTGGAACCCAAAGCATTGTTTATCTTACAGAGCGTATGGGAGGAAATTGCCGGTTTGAAGTGAAAAATAATGAATTTGTTCTGATGGTTGTTATTTAAAAATCTGCAAAAAAACGGATAACCTTTTTCACAAGGTTATCCGTTTTCATTTACCCACTTTTGCGTGGAGATTGTGGTGCCGGTGATTCACCATCGGTGAGCATCTACCATTTTTT
>JAZUAX010000116.1:0-12049 GCA_045638185.1 Oscillospiraceae bacterium
GAAAAAGGTAAACGCATTGTTGAGATCCTTAAACAGGATCAGTATGCACCTATGAGAGTTGAAGACCAGGTTCTCATCATCTTTGCGGTTTCCGATAACCACACCAACGATATTCCTGTTGAAGACATCAAACGCTTTGAAAAAGAGCTTGTTGAATTCGCAAGATATCGTTATCCCGAACTCCTCCAGGAGATCAAAACCACCAAAAACTTCGACAAAGAGCTTCAGGCAAAAGTTGCAGCTGTTGTTGAAGAATTCAAAACCACTTTCAAAGCTGAAGAAAACAAGTAAGGCAGAGGTGTATTTATGGCTGACTCAATGCGCGATATCAAACGTCGCATAAAAAGTGTCACTTCCACTAAACAGATCACTCACGCCATGCAGCTTGTTGCAAGCGCAAAGCTCCGTAACGCAAGAATGAAGGCTGACGCCAGAAGAGCTTACACCAATTACGTAATCGAAACCATGCATATGATTTCCGGGGCTCTCGAAAGAGAAGAACCCAGCGCATTTTTCAAAGCAAACGGCTGCGAAAAAGATCTTTATATCGTTGTAACAAGCGATAAAGGTCTTGCGGGCGGTTTCAACTCCGGTCTTCTTAAATTCACCGCTGAAGCCATGAAACAGAGCAAGGAATGCGCTGTTATCGTTTCCGGTGCAAAAGGTCTTGATTACTTCCGCCGCAGAAATTATGAAATCCTCGGTTCTTATATTGGCGAAAGCGATGAGGCAAGCCTCGGTGTTGCAAACAGCATCGGAAAAGCGGCAACAACCCTTTTCCTCGATGGTAAAGTGGGCAGCATCTATGTCATGTATAACCGTTTTGTTTCGGTAATTTCCCAGAAACCCACCATGATAAAGCTCCTTCCTCTTTCCAGAGAAGAGCTTTCTGAAAAAGTTGATGAGATCGATACCAAAACCGCTATCGGAGAATATAAACCCGAAAGCGGACTTTTCGGCGACGAACCGGCAAAAAACATGATTTTCGAGCCTTCGGCGGATTATCTTGCAAACCTGCTTATCCCGTCCTATATCGACAACGCCGTTTACGGTGCATTGCTCGAAAGTGCGGCGGGTGAACTTGCCAGCAGAAGAATGGCTATGGAAAACGCAACAGACAACGCGGACGAAATCATCGCTGATCTCAGCCTTGCTTATAACCGAGCAAGACAGGGCGCAATCACCCAGGAGATCACCGAAATCGTAAGCGGCGCCAACGCAATAGGTTAAGGAGGTCTGCTGCGATGAGTGATAAACTTATAAACTTAAAAGTAATAACCCCGGTCGAGGTTCTTTTTGAAGGTGAAGTCAAAAGCTTCATTGTCAAAACGAAAGGTGAAGTCGGTGAGTTTGCCGTTCTTGCGGATCATATGCCCATGACCGCAGCAGTAGGCAACGGAACTCTTGTAATCAACCTTCCGGACGAAACCGTTAAAAGAACGACCCTTTTCACCGGATATTGCGTTGTTCACAACAACAACGCCGTTATCATTGTTGAAGCGGGTGAAAAACCGGAAGAAATTGATTTCGAGCGCGCGGAAGAAGCAAAAAAACGCGCGGAAGAAAGACTTAGAGGCGGCGAAGGAATTGACAAAAACAGAGCTGAACAGGCTCTTTACCGTTCAATTGCAAGGCTTGAACTCTATAAAGACAAATAATCAGGGAGGGATACGAATTCGTGAACAATATTGGTAAAATCGTTCAGGTTATCGGCCCGGTCGTTGATATTAAATTTGAAGAAGGCGAGCTTCCGAAGCTCAACGACGCAATCGAAATAGATAACCACGGAGCACGCCTTGTTGTAGAAGTTGCACAGCACATGGGCGACAATGTCGTAAAGTGTATTGCAATGGATTCCACCGACGGTCTTAAACGCGGTCAGGAAGCAAAAAACACCGGCGCGCCTATCACAATTCCCGTTGGTAAAGTAACTCTCGGAAGAATGGTAAACGTTCTTGGCGAACCCATTGACGGAATAGAAATGGACACCGAAGACGCACCCAAAGCTTCCATCCACCAGCCGGCACCCAGCTTTGCTGACCAGAAAACCGAACCGGAAATTTTCGAAACCGGTATCAAAGTTATCGACCTTATCTGCCCTTATACCAAGGGTGGTAAAATCGGTCTTTTCGGCGGTGCAGGCGTTGGTAAAACCGTTCTTATCCAGGAACTTATCAGCAACATCGCCACCGAGCACGGCGGCATTTCCGTTTTCGCCGGTGTTGGCGAAAGAACCCGTGAGGGTAACGACCTTTATTATGAAATGAAAGAATCCGGCGTTCTTGCGAAAACCGCCCTTGTTTTCGGCCAGATGAACGAGCCTCCGGGCGCAAGAATGAGAGTTGCTCTCACCGGTCTTACCATGGCGGAACATTTCCGTGATCAGGAAGGACAGGACGTTCTTCTCTTCGTAGATAACATCTTCCGTTTCACCCAGGCAGGTTCCGAAGTTTCCGCACTTCTCGGACGTATGCCTTCCGCAGTTGGTTACCAGCCGACCCTTGCAACCGAAATGGGCGCTCTTCAGGAGCGAATCACTTCCACCCAGAAAGGTTCCATCACTTCCGTACAGGCTGTTTATGTTCCTGCGGACGACCTTACTGACCCGGCTCCGGCAACCACCTTCGCACACCTTGACGCAACCACCGTTCTTTCCCGTTCTATTGCGGAAAAAGGTATTTACCCCGCAGTTGACCCGCTGGATTCCACTTCCAGAATCCTTGACCCGAACGTAGTTGGTCAGGAACATTATAAAACTGCCCGTGCCGTTCAGGAAATTCTTCAGAAATATAAAGAACTCCAGGATATCATCGCTATCCTCGGTATGGACGAACTTTCCGAAGATCAGAAACTCATCGTTTCCCGTGCAAGAAAGATCGAAAGATTCCTTTCCCAGCCGTTCCATGTTGCGGAACAGTTCACCGGTATTGAGGGTAAATACGTTCCTCTTTCCGAAACCATCCGTGGATTCAACGAAATTCTTGAAGGTAAACATGATAACCTTCCTGAAGGCGCATTCCTTCTTGTTGGTACCATTGATGATGCTGTTGCGAAAGCAAAAGCAATGGCCGAAGGAAAATAATTTATTCAGAACAAAAACGCACCGCTTCTGCGGTGCGTTTTTTATTATAAAATTTACATGTTTAAAAATATTATAAAATATGTTATGATTATATCATTATTAAAGAGGGAGGCTTTCCGATGAACATTCCGCAAAGCAATTTAAAACTTCTCGAACCGGTTCTTAATGAATTTGCGTCCGTTCAGGGAAGCCTTATTACAATTCTCCAGAAAGCGCAGGAAATCTACGGATATCTTCCTAAAGATGTAATATATTATATTGCAAAAAAAACCGGAACAACTCCGGCGGAAGTTATGGGTGTAGCAACTTTTTATTCCCAGTTCCGTCTTGAACCTCTCGGAAAATATCTTGTTATGGTTTGCCAGGGAACAGCTTGCCATGTTAACGGAAGTAAAAAAATTTCTGATGCTATTTCAGAATATCTTGGAATCGAAAGCGGAAAAACCACCGATGACGGAGTTTTTACTTTTGAAAAAGTTGCATGTCTTGGATGCTGCTCACTTGCACCGGTTATTATGATAAACGGCGAAGCTTTCGGAAATCTCACACCGGAAAAAGCCGTTGAAATTCTTAAAAACCTTCGTGAAAAGGAGGGAGCATGATGCGCATTGCTATAGGTGAAGGTTCCTGCGGAATTGCCGCAGGGGCTTTAAAAGTACATTCTGCTCTTGAAAACCTCCTGGGTGAAAAAGATGATATAAAAATCGGGACTACCGGATGTATAGGAATGTGTTTTCTTGAACCGATTGTTGACCTTTATGAAGGAAATAATCTTATCAGAAGGTTTGTCCGCGTTTCCGAAAATGATGCGGAAAAGATCGTCTGGGCAATAAGAAACAACGATTTTTCGGAAATAGAAAATCTTGAAATTACTTCAGAAGATAAGGGATTTCTGGACCGCCAGACCAGAATAGCTCTTCGGAACTGCGGAAAAATCGACCCTTGTTCCATAGAGGATTACCGCGAAAACGGTGGATATAAAGCTTTTGAAAAAGTTCTTGGAACAATGTCTCCGGAAGATATTATCGAGGAAATAAGAATTTCCGGCCTTGCAGGAAGAGGCGGAGCGGGTTTCCCTACATGGTTCAAATGGAATGCCGCAAGAAAAAGCGAAACTTCCGGCAAAAAACATCTTATCTGCAACGCAGATGAGGGCGACCCGGGCGCTTTTATGGACAGAGCGCTTATAGAATCCGATCCGCATAGCCTTATTGAAGGAATGCTTATTGCTGCTTATGCCATCGGTGCTTCGGATATGACGGTTTACGTCCGCGCAGAATATCCTCTTGCGATAAAGCGCCTTGAAAAAGCCATTGAACAGGCAAGGAAAGAAAATCTTCTTGGAGAAAACATCCTCGGAAGCGGTTTTTCCTGCGATATGAAAATCAAGGCAGGAGCCGGTGCTTTTGTTTGCGGTGAAGAAACCGCGCTTATAGAATCCCTTGAGGGAAAACGCGGAATGCCGAGGCTTAAACCTCCGTTCCCGGCACAAAAAGGATATTTTGACGAACCTTCGAACATAAACAACGTGGAAACTTTTGCAAACGTTGCATGGATAATCGAAAACGGCGGTGCTGAATTTGCAAAATTCGGAACTGAAAACAGCAAAGGCACCAAAGTTTTTGCTCTTACCGGAAAAATAAAGCGCAGCGGACTTGTTGAAGTTCCAATGGGAGTAACCCTTCGGGACATTATTTTCGGGATCGGCGGAGGAATCCGCGGAGATAAAAAAATCAAAGCCGTTCAGCTCGGAGGACCTTCCGGAGGATGTATTCCGGAAAATTTGCTCGATACCGTAATCGATTATAAAAAACTTTCTGAAACCGGAGCAATTATGGGTTCGGGCGGAATGGTAGTTATGGATGAGGATACCTGCATGGTTGGTATGGCAAAGTTCTTCCTGGATTTCACCGCCGAGGAATCCTGCGGAAAATGCGTTCATTGCCGCCTTGGAACAAAAAGAATGCAGGAAATCCTCACAAGAATTACAAAAGGTGAAGGAAAAGAAGGAGATATAGAACTCCTTGAAGAACTTTGCGAAGCAGTAAAAGACGGTGCACTTTGCGGTCTTGGACAGACTGCGCCTAACCCGGTGCTCACAACAATAAAATATTTCAGAGAAGAATATGAAAAACATATCCTTGAGCACCGCTGCCCGGCAAAGGAATGTTCTGCTTTGCTTGCATATGAAATTGAACCGGAAAAATGCAGGGGATGCACCATTTGTGCAAAAAAATGCCCGGTAAAAGCAATTTCCGGAGAACTTAAAGCACCGCATATTATCGATCAAAACAAGTGTATAAAATGCGGCGAATGCTCAAAAAACTGCCGTTTTGGCGCAATTCTGATAAAATAAGGAGGCAAAGCATGGATAAAATTAAAATTTCCATTGACGGAAAAGAAATTTTCGCTGAAAGCGGCAAAACCGTGCTCGAAATTGCCGCCGAAAACAAAATTGAAATTCCAAATCTTTGCTATAATAAAAATCTGAAAATTTACGGCGCCTGCGGACTTTGTGTTGTTGAGGCCGAAGGGAATCCAAAACTTCTGCGCGCCTGTTCCGCAAAAGCCGTGGACGGAATGGTTATAAAGACCAACAGTGCAAGAGTTGAACGAGCACGAAAAATTGCTCTTGAACTTATTATGAGCGACCATGTGGGTGATTGTAAGGGTCCGTGCTCACTGAACTGTCCTGCACACACGGATGTTCAGGGATATCTTAAGGAAATATCCCTTGGAAACGACAGAAAAGCTGTTGAAATTATAAAAGAAAAAATACCGATTCCCGCTTCCATAGGAAGGATCTGTCCTCATCCGTGCGAAGCAAACTGCCGCAGAAGATTTGTTGAAGAACCTCTTTCTATCGCATATTTAAAGGCTTTTGCGGCGGATAAAGACCTTTCTTCGGAAGAACCTTTTGTTCCGAAAAAAGCAGAAGCGACAGGCAAAAAAGTTTCGATAATCGGCGGAGGCCCTGCAGGTCTTACTGCGGCGTATTATCTTTGCCTTTCTGGCCACGAAGTCACAATTTTTGATTCCATGCCGGAGATGGGAGGAATGCTCCGTTATGGAATTCCGGAATACCGCCTTCCGAAAAAGGTTTTGAAAAAAGAAATTTCCGCAATTGAAAAACTTGGTGTGCTCATGAAAAACAATGTGAGCATCGGGGAAGATATTTCTTTTGAGGAAATCAGAAAAAATTCCGATGCTGTGCTCATAGCGGCCGGTGCCTGGAAGGCAACCGGAATCGGCTGTTCAGGTGAGGAACTTTCCGGTGTTATAAGCGGAATCGATTTCCTGCGGGAGGTAAACAGTGGCAAAATTCCGGAAATAGGAAAAAATGTTGCTGTTATCGGCGGAGGAAATACCGCAATGGATGCCTGCCGCACGGCAATTCGCTGCGGTGCGGAAAATGTTTATGTAATTTACCGCAGAACAAGGGCGGCAGCTCCTGCTGAGGATATCGAAATTGAAGAGGCGATTGAAGAAGGAGTAACTTTCCGTTTCCTCACAAATCCTGCGGAAATAACCGGAAAAGACGGAAAGGTTGACGCGATAAAGCTTCAGATAATGGAACTTGGCGAAAAGGATTCTTCCGGAAGAAGAAAGCCTGTTCCGGTTGAAGGCAAATTTGAAATTCTTGATGTGGATACCGTTATCTCCGCAATCGGACAAAAATTCGATCCTTCCGGATTCGATTTCATTGAGCTTACCAATCGCGGAACTGTTTTTGCAGGGGAAAAAAGCTGCATTACAAATCTCGATGGGGTTTTTGCAGCAGGTGATGCAACCAACAAAGGCGCTTCGATAGCTATTAAGGCAATTGCAGAAGCAAATCTTGCGGCAAAAGCAATAGATGCTTATCTGAACGGAATTCCGTTTGACCATTTTGAACCTTATTATTCAAAAAAAGATGTTTCTGAAACAGATTTTTCAGAAAAGGAAAAAATTCCGCGCGTAAAAATGTCTGTCCGGAATCCGGATGAGAGGAGAAAAAATTTCGATGAAGTTATTCTCGGGTTCAATGATATCGAAGCAAGAAACGAGGCAAAACGCTGCCTTGAATGCGGCTGCCATGACTTTAAGGATTGCAGACTTATCCGCTATGCAAATTTGCGACCCATATTTCCGGAAAGATTTAAAGGGGAAAAACACGAAAGCTTTGTTGAAAGAAAACTTGTTTCCATAGAACGCGACCAGGGAAAATGCATTCTTTGCAACCTTTGCGTAAGAACATGCAAAGAGGAAGCAAAAAAAGGCATTCTCGGTTTGGTGGGACGCGGTTTTAAAACGGTTATAAAACCCGAATTTGAAAATATGGAAGTGCTTGATTTTTGCAAAAACTGCAAAAAATGTGCTGAAATCTGTCCGACCGGTGCTCTTGAAATAATTGATTAAGAAAATTTTATCAGAAGGTTGGGCTGTTTTAAATTTCAGTATTTCAAACTGAAATATAATGTTTACATATATTTAAATATTTTATTAGTGTAAACACTTGAAAAACAAAGTGTTTATCAGTATAATATGTATTTGTCGCATTGTGCCGAGCAAATCGGCAAAGGCTATTATAAAAGCAAGGATGGTTTATTTATGAGCGAAAAAGAAACTCTCGGTATGACTGAACAGGTTAACGAAACCAAACTCAGCGCTGCCGAAAAAGCAAAAAAGAAAAAAGCAAAATATGCTCTGGCAAAAGTTATAGTTGCACTTTGCGTTGTACTTTGCGTTGTTCTCACCGTTTTTGAACTCGGTGCAACTTACCGCATGGTAAAAGCAATCGAAGTTGACGGAACCGAATATTCCGTATCCGAATACAACTGGCTTTATACCAACAGCGTTTATGAAATTTACAACAAATATTACCAGAACTACGGTCAGCTTGCAGCATATTTCTTCAATCCTCAGGGAGACCTCAGCGAGCAGATTTATAATCAGGAAACCGGTGAAACCTGGGCAGATTATGTTAAAGATTACACCAACATGACCTTTGTTGAAATGACCAAACTTTATGACAAAGGTCAGGAAGCAGGTTATGAACTTTCCGAAGAATATACTGAAAAAATTGAAGAGGAATGGAATGCAATCGAAGAATCTGCAAGATCTGCAGGTTACGGTGCAAACGATTACGTTGCTCTTAACTACGGAAAAGGCGTAAACGAAAAAGTATTCAAAGAAATGTATACCCGTTATTATTACGCTTTCACCTATGCTGAAAAAGTTGCTGAAGAAATCGAAGTAAGCGCAGAAGATATCGATGCACATTATGCAGAAAATTCCGAACTCTTCGACAGCGTTTCTTATAAAACCTTCTTCGCAAGCGCATCTGTAGAAGAAGGCGGCGACAAAGAAGCAGCTAAAGCTGACGCAAAAGCAAAAGCTGAAGCAGTTCTTGCAGGAACCGAAGAAGGCGAATTCACCGAATATAACTACTATGTCAAAGCTTCTGTAAACCCTCTCTTCGCAGATTGGGTATTTGATGCAGCAAGAACTTCCGGCGAAAAAGCATTTTTTGAAAACGAAAACGGCTGCTACGTTGTAGAATTTGTTGAAGCAAACGACATCCACTACAACACCGTTGATGCAAGACATATTCTTGTTGTTCCCGAAGACAAAGCAAACGATACCGCATGGCAGGATGCACTTGCTCTTGCTGAAAAATATGATGCTGAATGGAAAGAACTTGGCGGCAGCGAAGAAAACTTTGCAGAAACCGCTGCAAAATATTCCGTTGACGGTTCCGCAGCAAACGGCGGCCTTTATGAAAACATTTACAGAGGCCAGATGGTAGCTGAATTTGAAGATTGGTGCTTCGATCCTGCAAGAAAAGCAGGCGATTCCGAAATCATCAAAACCGAGTTTGGTTATCACATCATGTATTTCTCCGGCGTTGCTGAAGAATATTATGATTATGTTGTTGATTCCGCTGTAAGAAGCGAAAGACTCAACGCATATCTTGACGAGATCACTGAAGGCGTTGAAGTTTCCGAACTTTCCGGAAACAAATTTGTCGGAAAACATCTCGGCTGATAAATTTTGATGAAATTGGGACGGCTTTTTTGTGAAAGCCGTCCCATATTTTGAAATAAGCCGAAAGGATTTTAAAACTATGAAAAAATTTCTTGCAATGCTTGTTGCAGTAATGCTTGTGCTTTCCTTTGCAGGCTGTTCCGGCGAAGAAGCACCCGAAGCAGAAGGAGAATCTCCCGTTGCTCTTAAAATCGGCGAGAGAGAATTCACCGTTGAGGATATGAACTATATGTACATCACCTCTTTTAACGATGTTTATTACAGCTTTTATTCCTATTACGGACAGAACATCTCTTATATCGTTGATGTCACCAAACCTCTTGAAGAACAGATGATTGCTGAAAACATGTCCTGGCATCAGTATATCGTTGATGTTGCAATCAGCACCACTAAAAGCATTGTGGGCGTTTACGAAAAAGCTCTTGCAGAAGGTTTTGTTCTTCCGGAAGATTATCAGACCGATCTTGATACCCTTGAAGAGCAGCTTGATGAAATTGCAGCAGAGAACGGACTTACCAGAGAAGAATATCTTTATTATTCCTATGGCGATGATGTAAGCATAGATTCCATCAGAAAGATGACCGAGATTCAGCTTTACTGCAACGCTTATGTTCAGGATTATAAAGAAAAAATCGAAGTTTCCGAAGAGGATATAACCGCTTATTACGAAGCAAACAAAAAGGATATCGATACCGTTGATTTCCGTTTCTTCTCTTCCTATTACGGCGAAGCAGAAGAAGGAAGCGAAGAAAAGCCTCTTACTCAGGAAGAAGCGAAAGCTCAGGCAGATGCTCTTGCAGCAGTACATACTGCTGAGGAATTCAATGCTCTTGCAAAAGAATACACCACCGACGAAGAACAGAAAAAACTCTTTGACGAAGGTGATGCAACCCTTTTCCCCGGCGCAGCTTACAGTTCCACCGGAATTGATGAAGTTTCCGAATGGCTTTTTGATGAAAGCAGAAAAACCGGCGATACCATGATCCATTTTGACGAAGAATATAAGAGCTATCTCACCATTATGTTCGAGGAACGCGTTGATCCGGATTATGATTACATTGATGTTCGCCACATCCTTATTGCTCCCGAAAAAGGCGAAGACGGAAAAATGAGCGACGAAGCCTGGGCAGCAGCAGAAGCTAAGGCAAACGAAGTTTATGACAGCTATCTCGCAGGTGAAATGACCGAAGAAGCATTCGGTGAACTTGCAAAGGAATATTCCGCAGACGGCAACGCAGCACAGGGCGGAATTTATGAAAACGTTAAAAAAGGCCAGATGGTCCCCACTTTCAACGATTGGTGCTTTGATGAAGCAAGAGTTTCCGGTGACAGCGGAATCGTAAAAACTCCTTACGGCTTCCATATCATGTATTTTGTCGGAATGGGCGATAACAACCTTACCGCAACCATTGAACCCACCGTTATTCAGGAAAAAACCGCTGCTTTTGTTGCAGATTGCGAAGTAAATCTTACCGAAGAAACCACTGATGAAATGGCAAATGTCGGCGGAATGCTTGACGAAATCATTGCTGCAGCAAACGAAGCGGCATCGGAGGGAAAAACCGGTGTTGAAGAATATGACGGATTGGTTACCGAAAAAGAAACCAAATCCTATACCGGAATCATTGTCGGAGCTCTTGTTGCAGTAATCATTGTCTGCATTGTTATTATTGCAAAGAACA
Organism: Oscillospiraceae bacterium; assembly: GCA_045638185.1. Lineage (GTDB taxonomy): Bacteria > Bacillota > Clostridia > Oscillospirales > Ruminococcaceae > UMGS1668. The sequence goes on from JAZUAX010000116.1 coordinate 10,792, forward strand.
CCGGAAAGAAAAAAGCTGAACCGGCAGAAGAAACCGAAGAAGATTCTGAAACCGAAGAGCCTGTTCTTGAAGCAACCGACGAAGACCTTACCGAGGAAGAACTTCTTGCTGAAGAAGCTTTCGAGGAGAATGCTTCCGAAGAAAGTGAATCTGAAGAAGAAGCAACCGAAGAGGAAACTTCCGAAGAATAATAAAGAAAAACGCACCCGAGCGGGTGCGTTTTTTTTATTTTGTGTTGAAAAAAATAAAAAGCCTGTCCATTGGACAGGCTTTTTGATATTATGTAATATCAAAGGTTTTTCATAAGGAGCCATTCGCCGATTCCTTTTTTGAGAAGGTCGGGAACGAGAAGAAGGGGTTTGAAGCCTTTTTTCTGATAGAGTGCTTTTGCTCTGGGGTTGAAGTCGGAAACAGCGATGAATGCTTTGTCGAATCCCATCTGTTTGGAAATTCCGAGGAAGATGTCGATAAGCTGATCGCCGATGCCTTTTCCGCGGAAGCCTTCTTTAACGCCGAGAAGAGCAAGATAGGGGAGTTCGCCATACATGCCCATAAGGTCATAAACCATAAGGCCTACGGGTTCGCCTTTTTCGGTTTCTGCAACAATTACGTTTCCGTTTTCGAGGGGACCGTAAACCCATTCGCGAAGAGTGTCGGTATCTTTGAAATAGTGGTCATAAAGGGGGCTGTTATCGAAAATTTTGACATATTCGTCCCATTTTTCGGTAGTGCCTTTTACGAAATTAACTCTGTATTTATAATCCATCTGAGACATTAAAATCCCTCCAAATTACATTTTTATACAATTAGATTATAGTACCGAAAAATGAAAAAGTCAATATAAATTATGTCTTGACAATAATTTTGCGGGGTGTTATAATCCTTATGTTATCTAAAAGGCAATGATGGAGAGTGCGCTTTGCAAAGCCGTTTTTTGCAGAGAACCGGCGGTTGGTGTGAGCCGGAAACGGAAGCTTTGCGCTGTAGCTCCGGAGCCGAAGGGAAGAAAGCCGAAAGGCAATTAGAACCCTTCCGCGAAAGCTGCGTAAGTGCTTTGGGGGAATTTATCCGTTGCCCCTTTGAGCGGTGTCCGCAATAGCGGGCGCAATTTGAGTGGTACCGCGGGTCTGTTGAATTTACAGCTCGTCTCAAAGATTTTTTCTTTGGGACGAGTTTTTTTATTTTTCCCAAAGCCAAAAACGGAAATTTTTAAAAGAAAGAGGAACGCAAAAATGCGCAAAGAACTTGACAAAACTTA
>JAZUAX010000117.1:0-12193 GCA_045638185.1 Oscillospiraceae bacterium
ATGGATTATTGAAAAAATAATCTGATTTCAACAAGGTATTTTCAAAAACACTGCGAATTGATATATCAAAAAGATATAAAGGAGAACGGCTATGGACAGTTATTCTGAAATATTCCCCTGGATTTCGGAAGAAGATATTCCTTATTCCCCGAAACTCAAATATAAGCTTTTTGAACATATAAAAAATCTTGAAATTCGTAAAATAATAATTATGATGTCGGTAAGATTCAGATTTGTAAACAATATAAAATGGAAACTTATCGAGGATATAAAAGAGATTTATAATCTTTGCAGTGAATTTAATATTGAACCAATTTTTTCATTTCTTCCGTACAATGGTTCAAACAGCTACAGTACAAATATTGTGATTCCCAGAACAACCGAAGCTTTTTATGAGTTTATTAAAATTGCCGACAAAATCCACCCGGATGTTTTTTATCCAAAAATCTCACGATTTTCGTCTGTTTTTGAAAAAAACAGAGAAGATTTCCTGGTTGGTGCGTGGACCTATAATCATAAATATTTTCCTGCGGCAAACCGTCCTTTTTCTTCAAAAAAACTTTTCGGGAAATATTATTCGAAAAATGAAGAATATCACGGGCTATCTCCAATGAGTTGGGAATGGTCCATTAAGAAATACGATTTTTTGGTAATAAAAAACGATTTTAACAGACCCTATTCAAGCTTTGATAATGACCTCGAATTCTATTTCCGATGTTCCGAAATTGGTTTTCCCCTTATTTTGACTTTTGATTTATTCGAATGCAAATATGATGGAAAAACAAACAACGTAACTTTCAAAACATTCGAAAAACTTGTTTCTGAAATATCATACGGTGGTAAGGGATTTTTCAACTATACACTCCGCAAGTGCCCGGATGAGCTGTTTTCACAAATTGAAAAAATTGATATCAATTATATACTCGATTGTTTTGACTGAACAAAAATAATATCAACAATTTATCCTCATTTTCTTTGTATAAAAGGAGGCTTACGATGATTCCGCAAACTTACATATTATCAAGAAAATCCATGAACGAACTTATCGAAAGATGCTTTCCGGATAATGCAGCTGTAATCAGTTTTTATGATCCGAAAACGAAATTCACACCGGAAAATTACAAGCCTGTGGATTATTCTTCCGTTTGTAAAAATGTATTTTATGTCTGTATACATGATATTGATATCGAATCAATCGGCAATTACGGTTTTACGTTTGATTCTTATTTTCCTGAAGCAAAACAGCTTGCAGAATTTATTATCGATTCCGCAAATAAAAATCTTAATATGATTTGCCAATGCGAATACGGTCAGAGCAGAAGCGCCGCCTGCGCCGCCGCAATAAAGGAATATTTCGACAAATCCGGCATCGAAATTTTCGCAGATTACCGCTATTACCCGAATCAATTGATATTCAACAAACTACTGGATGCGTTAAAAAGAGCAGGCGATTGAAGTGTCTGCAAATGGTGGTATAATCAAATTTCAGGAAGGAAGTACAATAATGAACCATGAATATTTTACGTCCGGCTTGTTTCCGGCAAGCAGAAACGGGAAATGGGGTTTTATAGATAAAACCGGAAAATGGGCAATAAAACCCAAGTTCACTTGGGTTCAGGAATTTGATTCCTATGGAATTGCTCTTGCCTCTTTTGGAAAGAAAATGGGAATCATTGATAAAAATGGTCAATTCATAGGAAATAATCGCTTCGATCAAGGTATGGGTTTCAATTCTTTTGGAATTATGCCAGTGTTAAATAATGAAAAATGGGGATTTATAAACACTGAAGGAAAGTATGTTTCAAGAGAACGTTATGACAGAATTTTCATGTCGCATGGTGGCTTTCGTGCAGTTATGAAAAATGGTCTTTACGGATTTGTTGATGATAAAGGTGAACCTGCAACAAAAATACAGTATAAGGAAGTTACAGAATTTTCTGATTGCGGGTACGCGGGAGTTAAGCTTATAAACTCTTGGTTTGTAATAGACTCTTGCGGAAAACGAGTTTCAAAAACAGTGTTTGACCGAATCGGAACTTTTTCTGATTTTGGAATTGCACCTGCGGAAAAAGATGGTAAAGAAGGATATATAAATCATTTCGGCGAATTTGTTATAGAACCCCGATACCAAGCAACAGCTCCTTTTTGCAAAGGAGGAATTGCTTTCGTAAAAGAGAGTGGTCTTTGGGGCGTTATAGATGTCACCGGAAAATATCTTATTGAACCAACTTATGATTATTTTGAAATTGATACGGATGGATATGACTATTTTCACGTTGAAAAAGATAACAAAAACGGTTTGGTAGACTTTTATGGAAAGGAAGTTGTTAAACCGCTTTTCGACTATTCTGTATCTATAACTAAAATTGGGTATTTAGGTAATAACTCAAGCGAAAATGGATTCACTTTCATTAAACTGAACGGAGAAATCACAAGCATAAAAATCAACTCCTTTGAATTATTCAGTGCCTGTAATTATGGACTTTTAGCAATATCGTTATATACCTCAAAACAATTAAAAAACGGATGTATTGATAAAAACGGGGATTTTGCTATTCCACCAATATACCAAACGGATTTTTCAATTTCAAAAAACGGAAAAACTTTTGTGCTTTTGGATAACGTTTGGACCTGCATAAATTTTAAGAATGAAACAGTTTTTACCCTTGAAAAAAACTGTAAAGTGTTAGCAGGTTATGACGATACCGGAATAGCAATTATTTCGAATAAAAAAAAGAAGCAATTTATAGATGGAGCCGGTAAAGTTTTATTTGAAGCTGATTTTGATGACGACTCTATAGATCATTTCTTTTTTAATGAACAATTCAGTTCTGATATGTTGGATTTTTATTATGGATGATGATATAATCACAAATAAGAAAGAGATGGTTATTATGTTTTTTGGTTTATTCAAAGACAAGCCCTTTAATCCAACACAGGAAGAAAAAGCTTCTGCCCCGCGGGTTGCCGTAAAGTATTGGCTCAATGGCGAAAAACAGAAAGCTATGGATCTTTGCAAAAAATACGGAATCGGGACCGATGAATTTTCTCGTGCAGCTCTTGCTGCCGGACAAAAACAATCCTGTTCAGTCACCGACGAAGAAAAAGCATCCGCTCTTCGCGTTGCCCTTAAATATTGGAACAGCGGCGAACATGCCAAAGCTATGAAAATCTGTAAGAAATACGGAATTTCTGACAGAGATTTTTCGTACGCAATGGTGGCACAGATGAATAGAAAGCGAGGTAACAATTGAGATGAATTTATGGCGTTTACAAACCAATACCGCAAGTGAAAAGCACCGCGATATAGCCGGTCTGTGCTTAAAAAACGGAATTATGGCAATGGGTTGGAGTATAAATGAAACTCCTGTTGAAAATCATTGCGGAAAGCTTACTTTTGAAGAATACAAAAAACTCTATGGAAATAAAAATGGAAACGAAGCAGATAATAACAAAACCGTTAACAGTAACGTTTGTCATCTCGCAGAAAGCATTAAAGAAGATGACCTTGTATGGATGAGATATGAGGGATTATATTATCTCGGACGAGTTAAAGAAGACAGCAAATGGCAGTATGTTTGTGACAAAGAAGCTGTTGAATATGACGCTTTCAACCAGCGCACAGATATCGACTGGAATAAAATCGGAGACGAAAGCCAAATTATCGGAGCAATTTCCACCTCTCTTATACGAGGCAAGACTCTTCAAAAAATACACAAGGAAGGCGCCTGTGATTTTTCCAAATGGATATATAACCGTGTAACCAATCAGGAATACTATAAAGATATCAATTATACCAGTACTATCGGAACTTTTTTCAGTTCAATAACCCCTTATGGATGCGAAGACTTACTTTGTCTTTGGCTCTATTCAAAATTCGGATACGTTGTAATCCCCTCCACTTGCAAACCCTCAACCCAAACCTATGAATGCGTTCTTGTTGATCCAAAAACCGGAAAACATGTTTATCCTCAAGTAAAAAACGGTAAACAACCTCTTTATGCAAAAGATTTTGCTCATTTTGACGGAGATGTGTGGCTTCTTTCAACAAAAGGAGAAGTATTTGCCGATGAATCAAAAAACATCTTCAAGGCAGACCCTGAGGTTTTGTATCAGTTTGCTTGCAGTGATGAAGCAAAAAAGCTTCTTCCAAATAACATAAGCGATTGGTACCAAAGAATAATATAATACAAAAACCCGCTCGGAAAATCCGGGCGGGTTTCTTTTATTTCATTAAACTATATAATCCTCATTACAGTTGTGACACTGATAATGCTCATCATGCACAATTTCAATTTTTTCACCGATATATTCCTCAAGAAGTTCCTGCATTTTGTCCTCAATACATTTATCACAGTAAATCAAAAAGGTGCTGTCGCTTTTTCGGAAAGCAACTCTTCCGCGCGGAAAATAATCAAAATCCACTTTGGTACCTTTGTAATAGTGTTTGTTCCAGATTTTGAAATGGCTGTCCGGATAAACAAGAAAATCTCCGTAACTTTCCGCATCCGCAAGCTCACAGCCATGGAAAAGAAATTTTCCGTTCACATAAAAGAATAGTCCGACCTCTTTGTTTTTTGAAATTTCCACGTTAACCCTCCTTTTTAGTTTCATGAGTAGATAATAACAGTTTTTTCACAGCTTTACAAGACTGCTGCTATTTTATATTATATCTTGCTTCGTGTGCATTTTTCTGTATAGCTTATTCGCAAAAAACGTTGTTGAGCACCGTCTCTCTTGGCAGCTGAATTTCTCCCGTGCTCAAGAATGAGTGGCACGAAATCCTCGGTGCTCATTGATAATGGCCCGACAGCATCACTAAAATCATAAAAAATGGAAAAGTTCGGGACGGAAACACACCGAACGTAACAACCGTTATCTGCTTCCATTAAGTAAAAACATCTAAAACAATATAAAAATTCGAATTGCCTTGTTTTATTATTTTTTGGGTATATAATGTAATTATATTATTATAAATTATGTAAGAGGGCCGCCGTTATGAAAAGATTTATAAGTTTTTTTCTGAGTATTATTATGATAATCGGACTTTTTCCGATTAACGCTTGGGCAGAGGAAATTGGATCTTCAGTAAATGCAAACTTTACAAAGACATTGTACCGATTCCGGGAAAAAGTCGAGTTTAAAACTCGCCTTCCTTTGGAAGAGCCCTGGAATCTTGTTTCAAAGACCTCTTCAATGCAAATTTTATATGAATTTAAAGAATTGGATCCGAATGAACTTTCGATAACAGAAAATTCATATTCTGGCGATGATTATTATTTATACAAAGAAACCGATGGTTCTATTTGCAAATATTCGACCAAACCGCATGGCGGAAAGGTTTATTATTTTGAAGAAAGCTTTCTTGAGGGGCCATATAATATGTATGGTGATGGATATGTTTATTATGAGCATCCCTCAACCGGATTAAAATTATATTATCAAAGTGTTTCTTCAACATATAAACTTTCTGTTTATACGAAATACGAATACCAATACTGGAAATGGTCCGATTGGAGCGCCTGGAGCGAAATTCCCTGTGAGCCGAGCGAAAACGTCGAGGTTGAAACTAAAGAATCTGATGTTTTATATCGTTACAGAGAAAAGGAATTTACAAATTCTGAAACCGAACTGGGCGAGCCTTGGATACTTCACGAGATTACAACTGCTTATAAACACGGCAATTTTAAAACCATTGTATTATCTGAAAGAATTGATGATTCATATTGCGTACATGAAACTGAAACTGTAAATAAATATGTAAATAATTTTGGGAATGCATTTTATTTAAGCTTTGAAGAATACTTGGATTACACAGAAAAGTATTCATATCCCACACCGGTTTATGATGGAAAATACTATCGCAGATATACTTACTGCACATCAAAAACGCCCTACGATTTATATCACTATTATGTATGGAGCGATTGGAGCAATTGGAGCTATACACCTGTTGAGGAAAACGAAAACAGGGAAGTTGAAACCAGAATTGCTGAAACAATTACTGTTTCGTATAATGCCAATGGAGGCACTGGCGCGCCTTCTGCCACAAAAAAAGGCTTCGATGAAACTATTACATTGAGTACGGTTATTCCGATCAGAGGGGGATATGAATTCCTCGGCTGGTCAACTTCTGCGGAGGGAGAAGTTGAATATCTTCCCGGCGATGATTATTCCGATAATGCTGATATTGTTTTTTATGCGGTATGGAAGAATGTCTCAATGTACACCGTATCCTATGATGCAAACGGCGGAACCGGAGCTCCGGGTAGTCAAACAAAAAAACACGAAGAGGCTCTGACACTTAGTTCCGTGAAACCGGCGCGTGAAGGTTACACTTTCCTCGGTTGGTCAACTTCTGTAAACGGAGAAGTTGAATATTTCCCCGGTGATGTTTATTCTTTCGATAAATCCGCCGTTCTGTATGCGGTTTGGGAAATGAACGAACAGGAAGAAGAAGAAGAAGAAGAAATTATAGCCTCCGGAAAATGCGGTGACGACCTTACATGGAAATTATATGCTGATGGCGTGTTCACAGTTGCGGGTACAGGAAGCATGTATGAGTGGTATCATTCAAATTACACAAGTGTACCATGGTATTACTATAGAGATAAGATTAAAAGTGTAATTATCGGAAATAGTGTAGAAAGTATAGGAGGATATGCCTTTTATGGATTTTACAATATTAAAGATATAAGTATTGGTAAAAACGTTAAAAAAATCGGTCAGTCGTCATTTGGCCAAACAAATATTTCTGAAATAGTTATACCGGGTAATGTTGAGCGTATAGGATCGGGAGCATTCAATTTTTGTTCAAAACTTGAAGAGGTATATTTTGAAAAACATCTGATAATTGAGTCGAATGCTTTTGATTTATGTCAAAAAATAGCAAGAATCCATATTCCTACCATTGAAGAATGGTGCAAAATGGAATATATGGGAGGCGTTTCATCGTTACTGACATATGGAGATTTGTATGTAAACGGAGTTTTAACTACAGATGTTGTTATTCCGGCTTCAATAGAAACCATTCCGGCTTTTTTATTTGAGGATTATAAAAATCTTAAAAGCGTTACTATCCCTGCAGAAGTTAAAAAAATTGGTTCATATGCATTTCATAATTGCGATGGTTTAACTGATATTGTGTTTCCTGAAGGCCTTGAAACCATCGAAACAGGGGCATTCCGTGATTGTAAAAACTTTTCTAGAATATCCTTTCCGAAATCAATAAAAATCATTGGCAACCATGCATTTTATGATTGTGGCGCAAGTGAATTCTATTTTAGTGGTGATGCGCCTACTGTTCAAGGATACAATTCAAACTATCCTTCTTTTAATTCTGATGACGTGATTTATTATCCTGCGAATAATAATACATGGGTAATTACCAATGGTAAGTGGAATGAATATACTGCTGTTGCCTATGGTTCCAATGTTATTGCCTCCGGATATTGCGGCGGCGAAGGCGACGGAACAAACCTTGAATGGGTGCTCGACAAAGACGGCGTTCTCACAATTTCCGGAACCGGAGCGATGGCAGATTATGGAGAAACTGTTATAAATGGTGTCTGTATAACCGATGCTCCCTGGGGTGAATATGCGGACAACCTCAAAACACTTGTGATTGAAGAAGGTATAACAAGCATCGGAAGTTTCGCATTCTATGAATGTTCCGGATTTACCGGAGATCTTGTAATACCGGATAGCGTTACCATTATTAAAGGCGGCGCTTTTGCTTGCTGTTCCGGTTTTGATGGTGAACTGATAATAGGAAAAAATGTATCCGAAATAAAAGAGATGGCTTTTACCAAGTGTACCGATTTTGAAAGCAAGGTTGTTATGCCCGGAAGCGTAAAAAAAATAAGTCCCGAAGCTTTTACCAATTGCGGCATAAGCGAGTTCCATTTTGAAGGAAATGCTCCGAAAATCAGTGTAAATCCTTTTGATTCTGATGCAATAATTTATTACCCTGCAGGAAACACAACCTGGGTTATCAATAACGGCAAATGGAATGGCTACACAGTTAGTGCATATTGTGAACACATTTTTGGAAATTGGACGAAAACAAAGGCTCCCACCTGCACTGAAAAAGGCGAAGAGCGCAGAGATTGCAAGAACTGTGACCATTACGAAATAAGAGAAATTGCGGCAACAGGTCATAATTACAAATCAGTTGTAACAGAACCGACCTGCACAGGTCGCGGATACACCACCCACATCTGTGCAAACTGCAGAAACAATTATGTGGATTCTTATGTAAGTGCAAAAGGCCACAGTTTCGGAGAATGGAAAGTGACAGAAGCACCAACCTGTACCGAAAAAGGTCAGGAATGCAGAGATTGCAAGAACTGTGACTATTACGAAATAAGAGAATTTGCGGCAACCGGCCACACCGAGGTAATCGATAAAGCAGTCGCACCGACTTGCACTGAAACCGGTCTTACCGAAGGCAAGCATTGCTCGATCTGTGGAACAGTTCTTGTAAAACAAAAGGTTATTCCGGCGGAAGGCCACAGTTTCGGTGATTGGTATAAAACGAAAGAGCCGAACATTTTTGAAAATGGAGAAGAACGCAGAGACTGCGAAAACTGCGATTATTTTGAAAAGCGAATAATAACTGCAGATTATGAAATCATAGCTTCCGGTTATTGCGGTGGCGAGGATGATGGAAAAAATCTTGGATGGGTTTTAGGTAAAGACGGTGTGCTTACTATTTCCGGAACCGGAGCGATGGCAGATTATGGAGATACTGTTATAAATGGTGTCTGGATAACCGATGCTCCCTGGGGTAAATATGCGGACAACCTCAAAACACTTGTGATTGAAGAAGGAGTAACAAGCATCGGAAGTTCCGCATTTTATGAATGTTCCGGATTTACCGGAGATCTTGTAATACCGGATAGCGTTACCATTATTAAAGGCGGCGCTTTTGCTTACTGTTCCGGTTTTGACGGTGAACTGATAATAGGAAAAAATGTATCCGAAATAAAAGAAATGGCTTTTACAAAATGCTCTGGTTTTAAAGAAGCCGTTATCATACCGGAAAAAGTAATAAAAATAAGATCTGAAGCATTCAGCTATTGCGGAATAAGTAAATTTTATTTTGAAGGAGATTCCGTGGATATAGGTTCAAACTCTTTTGATACGGATTCCACCATTTACTATCCTGCCAACAACGATTCCTGGACTATTTCCAACGGAAAATGGAATGGATATACTGCTGTTGCCTATGGTTCCAATGTTATTTCTTCCGGCTATTGCGGCGGTGAAAATGACGGAACAAACCTTACTTGGGTTCTTGCCGAGGATGGGACGCTTACCATAAGCGGAAATGGAGCAATGGCAGATTTCAATTCAGTTTCCGCACCCTGGAAAGAATATAAAAGCTCACTGAGCAGGCTCGTAATTGAAGAAGGAGTAACAACGATAGGAGACTATGCCTTTGATTACTGTGAAAATATCAAAGGGAAACTTGTTCTTCCAAAAGGTATAACAACCATAGGCAAGTCTGCATTTAATGGATGTGTAAATCTTGAAGGACCCACTACGATTCCGGACAGCGTAAAATTAATTAAAGGCGGAGCCTTTGAGTTTTGTGGAATAAACAGCTACTATTTTGAAGGTAATGCTCCGGAAGCTTCCAGATACAGTTTTGATTCCTTTATGAGTGTTGTATATCATGACATAATTTATTTTGATTCAACTAAAGACGGATGGAATATAAGCACTGATGAAGGAATAGATCTTTCCTATTTACCCGAAGCATTCTGGAATGATATTGCGGCAATGGCAATCAATAAAAACGGAAACTGCGGAAAGAACCTTGAATGGTCGCTTGATGATGGGGTTCTTACAATAAACGGTACCGGCGATATGTATGATTATCAAAGCACCGCTGCGGCTCCGTGGTATTCTCTTAGACGTGAAATAAAATCCATAGTGATTAATGACGGAGTTACATCTATCGGAGAGTTTGCGTTCTATAAATTCACAGATACGAGAACTGACATCAGAATTCCAGAAAATGTTAAAACCATCGGAAAAAGTGCTTTTGAAGACTGCAACATAAAAACATATTATTTCAGCGGAGATGCTCCTGAAACAGGAATTTCTGCTTTTAATGCTGATTCTGATACTATTTACTATCCTTATGGAAATACCACATGGATTGTCAAAAACGGAAAATGGAACGGATATACCGCTGAAAAATGGTATCCTGCTGGAATAGCATTTGGCTATTGTGGCGGTGAAAATGACGGAACAAACCTTACATGGGTGCTTAATGAAGATGGTACACTTATTATCTTCGGAAACGGAGCAATGGCAGATTATACTGCAAATGATCCTGCACCCTGGTATGATTACAGAGAAAACTTGAAAACACTTGTGATTAGCGAAGGCGTAACAAGTATAGGTGATTATGCATTCGGAAATTGCCGCAACATCAAAGGCGATTTGATTATTCCTGAAGGGGTAACAAGTGTTGGATATTCAGCATTCAATAATTGCTTCGGATTCAACGGAAAACTTGTTATACCGAAAAGTCTGATTGAAATTTCAGATTTGGCATTTGCAAACTGCCATAGTTTCTCTGAAATAGAAGTATCCTCCAGAAACCCTGATTACCGTTCTGTCGATGGTTCTCTTTTCACAAAAGATAATAAAAAACTGATTCTTTATCCCGGAGCAAAAACAGGCGAATATTCTGTCCCGGATAACACTGAGATTATCGGAGTTTATGCTTTCTATCACGCAGAGGTTAATTCTGTAATTCTTCCGGAAAGTGTGAAAACCATTGAATATGGAGCTTTCGGACGTTTCAGCGGAAAAGTTGTTGTAAACAGTGTTGTTGAAACCATCGAATCCAATGCATTTGGAGAATATTATGATACAATTGAGATATATTTTGCAAAAGGAGCGCCTTTATCGATAGTTACCGGTAAAAATTCTTCTTTTGAAAATGAAAACGGTTGTAAAACTACTCTTCATTATTTCGTTTGTACAAAAGATGATTGGAATCTCGACAAAAACGGACTTTGGAACGGATATGAAGTAAGTGCCTATGGCGAACACTCCTATGACGATTGGTATATATATGAAGAATCCGTTTGCACCAAAGCAGGTGAAGAGCGCAGAGAATGTATGGTTTGTGATCATTATGAATCCAACGTTCTTGAAATCAAAAAACACACTGAAGTAATAGATAAAGCAGTAGCACCTACCTGTACTGCAACAGGACTTACCGAAGGTAAACATTGTTCCGTATGTAATGCGGTTTTGGTTGCCCAGACTGTGATCAAAGCAAAAGGCCACACCGAAGTAATCGACAAAGCCGTAGCACCTACCTGCACCGCAACCGGTCTCACCGAAGGCAAACATTGCTCTGTATGTAATACGATTCTTGTGGCGCAAACCGTAATCAAAGCCAAAGGCCACACCGAAGTAATCGACAAAGCCGTAGCACCTACTTGTACTGCAACCGGTCTTACGGAAGGTAAACATTGTTCCGTCTGCGAAACAGTTCTGGTTGCCCAGAGCGTAATCAAAGCCAAAGGTCATACCGAAGTAATTGATAAAGCTGTAGCACCTACCTGTACCGCAACCGGTCTCACAGAAGGCAAACATTGTTCCGTATGTAATGCAGTTCTGGTTGCCCAGACTGTGATCAAAGCAAAAGGTCACACCGAAGTAATAGACAAAGCAGTAGCACCTACCTGTACCGAAACAGGTCTCACCGAAGGTAAACATTGTTCCGTATGTAATGCAGTTTTGGTTGCCCAGAGCGTAATCAAAGCAAAAGGCCACACTGAAGTAATAGACAAAGCGGTAGCACCCACCTGTACCGAAACAGGTCTCACCGAAGGTAAACACTGTTCTGTTTGCAAAGCTGTTCTTGTAAAACAAGAAGTTGTAAAAGCAAAAGGCCACACCGAAGTGATAGACAAAGCGGTAGCAGCTACTTGTACCGCAACAGGTCTTACGGAAGGTAAGCACTGTTCTGTTTGCGGAACAGTTCTCGTTGCTCAGACTGTGATCAAAGCAAAGGGCCATACTGAAGTAATCGACAAAGCAGTAGCACCTACTTGTACCGAAACAGGACTTACGGAAGGTAAACACTGCTCTGTATGTAAGGCAGTTTTGGTTGCCCAGACCGTAATCAAAGCCAAAGGTCATACTGAAGTAATTGACAAAG
>JAZUAX010000118.1:0-1858 GCA_045638185.1 Oscillospiraceae bacterium
AACCGCTTGACAAAAGCATATTATCAAGATATAATAATTTCCGTGGCGTTGCGAGGGATTACTATGATTATTGATATTAAAGAATTGTTCGATGCGCCAGGCACAGAGATTCCGCTTTCTGCAGAAATTGATTTGTCGGAAGTGGATATTTGGGGACAGAAGATTTTTCGTTCCCCTGTGCGGATAAGCGGCGTTTTCAAAAACCGCTCCGGCTTGGTTACATTGAAGTACAGGGCTACCGCTGTGCTTGAATATAATTGTGACAGATGCGGTAAGGAAACATCCAAAGAAACTGAATATGAATTTGAGCATTGGCTCGCACGCGAGCTTGAATCTGGTGATGAAAACGATGACTATATCCTTGTGCCGACGGGTATGATTGATATGGACGAACTTATCATGACCGACGTTACGCTCGAAATTCCGTTCCAGCTTCTTTGCCGCGAAGACTGCAAAGGGCTCTGTCCCGTGTGCGGATCGGATTTAAACGAAAAGACCTGCGATTGTAATCAAAAGCAGATCGACCCCCGCCTTGAAAAATTAAAAATGCTGCTCGACAGCTAAGAACTAATTCTGTTAAGGAGGTGCTCATCATGGCGGTACCGAAGAGAAAGGTTTCTAAAGCAAGAAAAAATACCAGACGTTCCAATGTTTGGAAGCTCTCTGCCCCGGCATTCTGCAAATGCCCCCAGTGCGGCGAACTTAAAACTCCCCACGTAGTATGCCAGAATTGCGGATACTACAAAGGCAGAGAAGTCGTCAAAGTCGAAGAAGCATAATCTTTGCAAAACAGGAGAGGGTCGTAAGATCCTCTCTTTTTTGTTGCAAAATTGATTTTTTGACCTGACGGAAAACAGAAAGGATTATTTTTAAAAAATCCCTTTATAATAGACAAAACTATGGAAAAAACAAATTAAATTTGTTATAATATAATGTAAACATTTTATTCTGAAAGGAGGCCGGCGCATTGGCGGTTTTAATTTCTTCTGTTGAAAAAAACAGTCCGGCGGAAAAAGCAGGAATTACTGTTGGCGAAAGCCTTGTTTCCATAAACGGAAACATAATTAAAGACGTTCTTGACTACCGTTTTTATATGACCGATAAAAAGCTTGAGATCGAGCTTCTGAAAGACGGAGAAACCAGAATTGTAACCGTTGAAAAGCAGGAATATCAGGATCTGGGTCTTGATTTTGAAAACTACCTTATGGATAAGGAACATTCCTGCAAAAACAAATGCGTTTTCTGTTTTATTGATCAGATGCCTCCGGGAATGAGAAAAACTCTTTATTTTAAAGATGACGACTCACGTCTTGGTTTCCTTTTCGGAAACTATGTAACTCTTACTAACCTTGAAGAGGAAGATATCGACAGAATCATAAAAATGCGTCTTTCTCCGATAAATGTTTCTGTTCATACAATGAATCCGAAACTGAGAGTCGAGATGATGAAAAACCCCCATGCGGCGGATTCTCTCGATTATCTTAAAAAAATGGCAGAAGCGGGAATAACCCTTCATCTTCAGTTTGTTCTCTGTCCGGGAATGAACGACGGTGAGGAACTTCGCTACAGTTTCCGCGAAGTTGAAAAACTCGGTCCTTCGGTCGAGAGCGCGGTCTGTGTTCCGGTCGGTCTTACAAAATGCAGGGCCGGACTTCCGAAACTTACGCCGTTTGATAAAGAAAGTTCTCTCGAAGTTATTAAAATTGTTGACGAGTTCCGTGCGGAATGTATGGAAAAATACGGTGAACCGGTTTTCTATGCCGCGGATGAGTTTTTCATCAAAGCGGAACTTCCGTTCCCGGAATATGAATATTACGGCGAATTCACCCAGCTTGAGGACGGAGTGGGGCCTTGCGCT
>JAZUAX010000119.1:0-15453 GCA_045638185.1 Oscillospiraceae bacterium
GCCATCCTTTCTACACTGGTCGTCAGAAACTTGTTGATACCGGCGGTCGTGTTGACAGATTCAAAAAACGTTTCGGTATGGAATAATTCCAAAACCACAAAGCCCGGAATCATTCCGGGCTTTTTTTCTATCCATTTTGAAGGGAGCGGAGATTTTGGCTGAATATAAAACAATAAAACAGCGGGCAAGCGATGAATTTGTCGAAAAGAAATCCCGCTTTATCGGATATATTGCTCCGGTTGAAACCGAAGACGAAGCCATCGCCTTCATCAATGAAATACGTACAAAGCATCGCGATGCCACACATAATGTATATGCCTATTCCCTCCGCGCAGGACAGATCAAACGTGCTTCCGACGACGGCGAACCGCAGGGCACCGGCGGTGTTCCCATGCTTAATGTCCTCAATGGAAACGATCTCGTCGACGTCTGCTGTGTGGTCACCAGATATTTCGGCGGAACTCTGCTCGGAGTTGGCGGGCTCGTTCGCGCTTATACCGAAGGTGCAAAAATCGCCGTTGCTGCAGGAGGAATAAAAACCGTTGCAGAAAGCGCTGATATAATGGTCACCTGCGATTATAACCTTTATGGAAAAATCGAACATTATATCAATGAACACAGAATTTCTGTGGTGGAAAATGATTTTGGCGCGGATGTGAGCATCGTCGTCCGTCTTCGAACCGAAGATGTCGTCGCTTTTGAGCATGATATCGTAGAACTCACCTCCGCAAAAGCAAAAACCGAAATAATCAGTCGCGGCTGGAACGAAATGTAAAAAAAGGAGCGATTTTATGAAACTTCTGATAGCATCTGATATCCACGGAAGTGCATTTTACTGCAAAAGCCTTCTCGAAGCTTTCAAAAATGAGCATGCAGACAGAATTTTGCTGCTCGGAGACATTCTCTATCATGGTCCCCGCAACGATCTTCCGAAAGAATATGCTCCGAAGGAAGTTATTTCCATGCTCAACAGCATAAAAGAATATATCCTTTGCGTTCGCGGAAACTGTGATACGGAAGTTGATCAAATGGTTCTGGAATTTCCTGTGCTCAGCGAGCAGGCTCTCCTGTGCGTTGACGGAACTGAGATGCTCGCAGTGCATGGCCACAAAGCATTTCCTACTGTCAAAGCCGGCACTTTCGTTCTCTCCGGCCATACCCACATCCCCAAACTCGAGGAAAAAGATGGCGTGGTTTATATGAATCCGGGTTCCGTTTCCATTCCCAAGGAAGGCAGCCACCATGGATATATGATCTTTGAGCACTGCGAATTTCTCTGGAAAGATTTCGACGGAAATATAAAAAACAGCTATAAGATAAAATAAAAAAATCCGCTCTTTCGAGCGGATTTTTTATTTTATCCCCATATCGGAGAAGGATATTTGCCTTCGTCTGTAAGTTTCTTAAGTGCTTCCATAAGTGCAGGAGTATCTTCTTTATAAGTTACTCCGTACCATTTATCCGGACATTCCTGAACTTTTACGGTAACTTCACCATCCATAATGGCTTTTCCTACAACGCTCGGGAGATAGCATTCCGCTTTAAGCGGATTTTCCAAAAGGTCTCTTGCGCGGAATTCTTCCATTGCTTTATCCAGATAATTGAATATATCCGGAGTGAATCCCCAGAAGTTCATGGAAACAGGGGTTCCTGCAGGAAGAGCCACCCAATTTTCGCCGTCTTCGGTATATTCCGCACATTCGCCGCGTTTTTCAATATGAGTGCGTTCGTTTATTTCAACAAGCACTCCGTTTTCGGTTCTGCAAACTCCTCTTGCAACATGGCCTTTATCGGTTATTGTGTTTTCAATATGGTAACCCATCATGCAATATTCGCCTTCACCGCTCATTTTTTCAAGGAGAGCGCCGATAAGCCCGAAACAATGGATTCCATAATAATCGTCCGCATTGATAACAGCAAAAGGTCCGTCCACATGTCCGCGGCAAAGAGCAATTGCTTCCGCCGTTCCAAAAGGTTTGTTTCTTCCTTTTTCTGCATATTCCGGATCTATTTCCTGGAAAACATAATCCACTTCCATAAATTTTGAAACAGGATCGCCTATAACTTCACGGAAATCGGCCTCAAGATTTTTGCGGATTATAAACACGACTTTTTCAAAACCAGCCTTATAGGCATCGTAAATGGAAAAATCGATTATTCTTTCTCCGCATGGGCCAACCGGAGTTATCTGTTTTGCGCCGCCGTATCTGTTTCCTATTCCGGCAGCAAGGATAACAAGAGTTTTTTTCATTTTGCTGAGAGTTCTTCTTTCGTTTTTTATAAATTATATGCCGTAAAAATCAGAAATATCTTCTGGTTGCTCTTTCGGCAATAGTTTCAAAAGCAGCTTTGGGATTTTCGGATTTTGCAAGGATGATCATTGCTGCGATTACATAAGGACGCATTCCAGCTTCGGAAAGAAGTCCGGAGAGGTTTGCGTTATATACCTGAGCAGTCATCTCACCGCGGATGCAGGTGATATCGGTAACATCAACGGGAATATCATGGAGAAGAAGAGCTTTTCCATCCTTAGTCTTTTCCATCATTTCTTCTGTAACTTCCCAATCGATAAACTGTTTGTTGTTTTCACGAAGTTCATGTTCAAGAAGATCGATATATGTTCCGAGATTTGCTGCGGAAAGTTCGGTACGTTTTTCAAGGAAGCTGAAAGGTGCCCAGTTTATCGGAACAACGATATCCGCATCTGCAAAAGCTTCTTCCATGGAACCGGTTCTGCTGAAAGTACCGCCGGAAAGTTCTGCGTTTTTTTCTGCCCTTTCATAAGCTCCGGGCATAAGATCCATTCCTTCCGGTGCAGCAAGAACAACGTTCATACCGAAACGGGTCACAAGAGAAAGCAGACCCTGGGGAACAGCAAGAGAGCGGGTTCCGTTCGGAGAATATGCCCAGGTTACTGCAATTTTTTTGCCTTTGAGGTTTTCAATTCCGCCAAAACGGCTTGCCATATACTGGAGATCTGCAATGGTCTGAACAGGACTGTCCTCATCACTTCCGAGGTTGATAACACAGGGCTTCTGGGCGATAACCCCATTTTTCTGTGCTTCCTCAACAGAATCGGCAATTCTTTTAATATATCTGGAACTTTTTTCAACAAAATCGCTTTCACAAACTCCGAGAGCATCTGCCATATAAGAAGCCATTCCCGCAGTTTCGTTTATGTTGCTGTTTCCAAGCTTTCTGTCTATGTCGATAATGGTAAGACCGAGAAGGTCGCTTCCGGAAGCAAAGGCAAGTTCCATTCCGGTATCTTTCTTGCTGAACATCGAAACAGCGATTCCCGAATCAAAAATCTTCGGAGAAACATTATCATCACGAAGAGCTTTGAGAGCACAGGCTCCGGCTGCAACAGCTTTGATATCCTCATCGCTCATATCCCAGGTTCTGAGAAAATTCTTTCCGAAAAGTCCGTTTCCTTCTTTCTCGGGAAGTTTGTTTAAAACATCACAAAAATTCATATTACATAGCCTCCAAAAGGTTACAATAAGTCACTTTAAATATAATAACAATCATTTTTATCTAAGTCAACCGCGATATTGTGAATTTTTATCCTTTTTTTGTGAATAATTACCTTTTTTCTGTTAATATTTTCATACAACATCACAGATTGACACGAACTCATCACATAAGTTACAATATTAGTATAATTATTTTAAAGAAGGGCGGAAACCCTCCATGATTCGTGAACTGCTTTCAAAATTCAAGGAAACGTCAGTCGCCGTGCTCCCGGTAGCAGGCGTTGTTTTCATGCTCCATCTTACAATAGCACCAATGCCCTCCGGCGTTCTGGCGCTTTTTTTATCGGGAACATTTTTGCTGATTCTGGGAATGACTCTTTTCCAACTCGGTTCCGAAGTCGGTATGACCCCTATCGGAAACCAGATAGGAAGCAAGCTTGTTGAACTTAAAAATCTTAAAATATTCCTGATAACTGCGTTCCTTCTCGGATTCCTTGTTACAATCGCGGAACCTGATCTCCAGGTTCTCGGAAAACAGATGCCCGAACAGACCATGTTCAGCCTTTTTAGTATGGACGTAAGTGTCGGTCAGACTCTTATCTACATGGTTGCCTTCGGCGTTGCAATTTTCCTTACCGTTGCGGTAATCCGCGTTGTTTTTGGTTTTGACCTTTCAAGACTCTTTTTCCTGCTTTACATAGGAGTTTTTGTTCTCGCATTTTTCACTAAACCTGAATATCTCGCTGTTTCTTTCGACTCCGGCGGTGTTACCACCGGACCTATAACCGTTCCGTTTATCCTCGCCCTCGGAATCGGTATTGCCGCTGTTAAAAAAGGCGGAGATACCGAAACCGACAGCTTCGGTTTCGTAGGTCTCTGCTCTGTCGGTCCTATCATGGCTGTTGCAATCATGGGAATGCTCGCAAAAGGCGATGCCTCCTATGAATCCACCGCCATTCCGGAAATCGAAAATTTCGGTGACGTTATAATGGTATATCTCCGCGCTTTCCCTGTTTTCTTTGAGGAAGTTGCACTTGCGCTTTCCCCGATTATTGCTGTATATCTTTTCTTCCAGATAGTTTACCTTAAACTCCCGAAAATCTCGTTCATAAAAACCCTTGTCGGTGTTTTTTATACCTATATTGGTCTTGTAATTTTCCTTACCGCCGCAAACACCGGCTTTATGCCTGCCGGAAGCTTTATGGGCGGCGCTCTTGCTGTACTTGATTTTAACTGGGTAATAATCCCCATTGGTATGCTCGTAGGTTTCTTCATCCTTATGGCGGAACCTGCCGTTTATGTTCTCACCGTCCAGGTAGAGGAAGTAACTTCCGGCGCAATCACCAGAAAGATGATGATGACCGCTCTCATGATCGGTATGAGTATTTCCGTAGGCATGGCAATGCTCCGTGTCATCACCGGAATTTCCATCTGGTATCTCCTTATTCCCGGATATGCCATTGCCCTCGGACTTCTCTTCTTTGTTCCCAAGGTATTTACGGCTATCGCTTTTGACTCTGGCGGCGTTGCTTCCGGACCTATGACCGCAACCTTCCTTCTTCCTTTCGCAACCGGTGCCTGCACCGCAATAGGCGGAAACGTCCTTATGGACGGCTTCGGCGTTGTTGCAATGGTTGCAATGACTCCTCTTGTAGCCATCCAGATCCTCGGCGCCGTTTATGCTTTCAAATCCAAACGAGCAAAGAAAGAAGAAGCCGAGGAACTCGCGGAACTTTATGAAGATATCGAAGAAGAAGTCAGCGAATATCAGCTTGACCTTGAATATTCTATCATCGAACTCGATTACACAAGGTAAAAAAAGGAGGTCTTACATTTGTCGCAAAACGAAAGAATTGAAACCATATGCAGCACCCAGCGAATAGATCTCATTTTTACCATTGTTTCAAGAGGTAAAGGCGAAACCGTTCTTGATGTTTTTAAAGAAAATAAAGTTCTGCAAAATACAATCTGCCATGGACACGGAACCGCTCCTTCGAGCATTCTTGAAATGCTTGGACTTGGCGCAACGGACAAAGATATTATCCTGAGCTTTGTGAAAGCAGAAAACAGCAAAAAGATCCTTTCCGATATATCGAAGAAACTGGATTTTTCAAAACCCGGCCACGGAATAGCTTTCACAGTTCCGCTTGAAAGCATTGCAGGAATCATGTCCTTCAAATTCCTTACCGCTGACCTTACCGAGGAGGTTTGATTTTATGGAAAACAAAATTATCTATTCTCTTGTAGTTGCAATACTTAACCGCGGATTTGCTGATATTGCCATGAGCGCAGCAAGAAATGCCGGAGCAAAAGGCGGAACCGTTATCTCAGCAAAAAGTTCCGGACTTCACGAGGAAGAAACTTTCTTCGGAATATCCATCCTTCCTGAAAAAGAAATCGTCCTTATCCTTACTTCCGACGATACCAAAAACGCAATAATGCGCGCAATTATCAAACATGTCGGAATTGAAAGCGAAGGCGGCGGAATAGCTTTTTCCCTTCCTGTAACCGATGTTGAAGGAATTGCCCGTCTTACCAATCCTGATAGCGAAAAATAATTTTCCGAACAAAAAAAGCCGTGCTCAAATGAGCACGGCTTTTTATTTCTTAATCTTTTGTAATTATCGCAACCGGACAATGGTCGCTTCCGTAATACTGAGGATAGATAAGGCTGTCTTCAAGTTTTTCGGTAAAACGTTCGGAACAAATGAAATAATCTATTCTCCATCCGGCGTTCTTTTCTCTTGCGTGGAACATATAGCTCCACCAGGAATAGGAATCGCCTTTTTCAGGATAAAGGAAACGGAAAGTATCAGCAAAGCCCGCTCCGAGAAGTTCGGTCATTTTGGAGCGTTCCTCATCGGTAAATCCTGCGTTTCCGCGGTTTGTTTTGTAGTTTTTAAGGTCAATTTCCTCATGGGCAACATTCATATCCCCGCAAATGATAACCGGTTTGTGTTTATCAAGGGAACTTACATATTCGCGGAAGGAATCTTCCCAGTCCATACGGTAATCAAGACGTTCCAGATCTCTTCTTGCATTCGGAACATAAACATCAACAAGATAAAAATCCGGATATTCAAGGGTTATAACACGGCCTTCGTGGTCATGGCGTTCAACATCGATTCCGTAATTTACGGAAAGAGGTTCGTGTTTTGTAAAAATTGCCGTTCCGGAATAACCTTTTTTCTCGGCGCTGTTCCAGAACTGATAGTATCCGGGAAGCTCAAGAGAAATCTGGTCCGGCTGGAGTTTTGTTTCCTGAAGGCAAAAGAAATCCGCATCCATCTCATTGAATGAATCCATAAATCCTTTGCCCATGCAGGCGCGAAGTCCGTTTACGTTCCAGGAAACGAATTTCATCAGAAAGCCTCCTTTTAAGCGTGATAAAGTTTTTTGTTGCGATATTTCGGTTCGCAGGTAAGGTTGAGTCCAAGTTTTTTGAAAGTAAGGGTA
This sequence comes from Oscillospiraceae bacterium, assembly GCA_045638185.1. Classification (GTDB taxonomy): domain Bacteria; phylum Bacillota; class Clostridia; order Oscillospirales; family Ruminococcaceae; genus UMGS1668. Next base: position 6,933 of record JAZUAX010000119.1, read on the forward strand.
TCAACCTGAGAAAGAATAACGGTTGAATGACATTCACAGCCGCGAAGTTCATCAAGGCAAGCAAGAGCTTTTGCAGCATCCGGGTTTTTGGGAGCACTTACTGCAAGTGCAAGGAGAACTTCGTCAAGATGAAGTCTTGCGTTGTTATGTCCGAGATGTTTTTTCTTAAGTTCTTCAACGGGATTCATAACAAGAGGATCGATTATATCGATTTCGTCATCAATTCCTGCAATTTCTTTAAGAGCATTGAGAAGCATCGCTGCGGAGGAACCGAGAAGCGAGCTGGTTTTTCCGACGATTATTTTTCCGTTTCTGAGCTCAATTGCGGTTGCAGGCATATCGGTTTCCTCTGCTTTATTGAGAGCAGCGGTAACAACAGGTCTGTCCTCAACTCCGATTCCAAGGCGTTCCATAAGAAGCTCAATGCGGAGCATCGGGTTTTCGTCGGATCTTCCCTGGCGGTATTCGCAGGCTGCTTCATAAAAACGGCGGATAATTTCCTGTTTTGCAGCTTCACAAACAGCTTCGTCGTCGCAGATGCAGTTTCCTACCATATTTACGCCCATATCCGTAGGAGATTTATAAGGGCTTTCTCCGAGAATGGTTTCAAAAATTCTGTTGAGAACAGGGAAAACTTCGATATCGCGGTTATAGTTTACTGTCATTTCGCCGTATGCCGCAAGATGATACTGGTCTATCATATTAACGTCATCAAGGTCGGCGGCTGCAGCTTCATAAGCAAGGTTTACAGCATGGGGAAGGGCAAGATTCCAGATCGGGAAAGTTTCAAATTTTGCATATCCTGCTTTTACTCCGCGTTTGTTTTCATGGAAAAGCTGAGAAAGGCAGGTTGCCATTTTTCCGCTTCCGGGGCCGGGAGCTGTTACCACAACAAGAGGTTTTGTGGTTTCGATATAATCGTTTTTTCCGAATCCTTCATCGCTTACAACAAAGTTTACATCCATGGGATATCCTTCTATGGGATAATGAATGTAGCTCTTTATTCCAAGGGAATCAAGCTTTTTGCGGAAGGCATCTGCGGCTCTCTGACCGGAATACTGGGCAATTATAACGCTTCCGACATAAAGTCCGAGAGAGGAAAAAGCGTCAATAAGACGCATTACCTCAAGATCATAAGTGATTCCGAGGTCACCGCGAACTTTGTTTTTTTCAATATCGGTTGCATTGATTACAATAATAATTTCTGCCTGGTCTTTCATTTCGCAAAGAAGTTTTACTTTTGAATCATAAGCAAAACCCGGAAGAACTCTTGAAGCGTGGAAATCGTCAAAAAGCTTTCCGCCGAATTCAAGATAAAGTTTTCCGCCGAATTCATCAATGCGTTCTTTTATCTTTTCAGATTGCATTTTAAAATATTTTGCGCTGTCAAAACCTATTTTCTGCATATTTCCCCCTGATTGCCCAAATTATATTTTTTAAAAGAATATTAAGTTTGTGTAAAAAGTGGTGACAAAAGCAAAGAAATCAGCTATAATTACCTTTGTAATAATTTTTACAAAACATCACCTTATAAATATAAACCTATTTGCTTTTTCAGTCAACAAAAAGCAGCAAAAATTTTATTTTTTCGGGAGGACAAAAATGGCAAAAAAAATCCTTGCCGCTTTTCTTTGCGCGGTTATGCTAATCTCCTTTTCCGGATGTTCTCCGGCAGAAACAATAAGTGGCTGGCTCGATGACGTAAGCGCCCTTATCCCCAACGACGTTGAAATGATAATTGCCCAGATTCTCGGAACCGAAACCGAAAAAGAAGAGCATGAAATAATTTTTTCCGAAGGCTACGTCAATATGCTTAAAAACGGAACTTATTACATGACTTATGTGCTTTCCGACGGAACCGAAGTTATGCACGGAAGCAACGGAGTCCGCACTGGTTCAAGCTATCCGGAACCCGCCGAACTTAAAGATACTGAGCCGCAATATGACGAAAACGGAAACGAAATCGAACCGGAAATTCCTCATGAGCACATTGTTCTTTTTGAGGGAACCTATTATTACATCGACGATGACCAGATGAAAATGTTTACTGTCGATCCAACCAACTATAAAGCCGTTCCATTCGAAATTTCCGTAAACAACATCAAACTCATCGCCACCGGTGAAGAAACCTTTGCCACCAAAAAATGCCGTTTTGAACGCTGGAACACCACCGAAGGCGATATCACCTTCTATTTTGAAAACACCGTTCTTTGCGGAATGAAAATCGAACAAAGTGAATCAATCGTTATTGAAAATATCATCGCTTTCAATAAATATCTTAACCCTTCTCTTGTTTCAATGCCTGATTCCTATAAAATCGTTGAATATTGGGTACCGGAAGGCTGATTAAATCAAAACAAAAAAACGTCCGCATTGCGGGCGTGTTTCTTTTTTGGGAATTATTTTGCTTCCTTTTGCATAGGCTTGTACAAAAAAACGAAAAGGAAGTGAAATATAAAATGTCCAAATTCCGCGCGGCAATCATTTCAATAACCCTTGCGGCAATGTTTTTTATTCCGATGTCAGCAATTCCAGAAAAAACGGTTCTTTCTCCGGATGAAAAACCTTTCGTCTCCGAAAACTCATCTTCTGTTCCGGAACCTGAAATTCCGGAAAAAGAACAGAATGAAGAAAAATTTTTCCGAATTTTCGACCTTGAAACCGAAAATATTCTTAATATTCCTTATGAGGATTATGTAAAAGGGGCGATCGCTTCGGAAATGGGTGCGGATTTTGAATATGAAGCGCTTGTTGCCCAGGGCATTGCTGCTTTCAGCTGCGGACTTTATCAGCAAAAACAGCATTTTGCAGCAGACTACGATTTTTCCGCCGCACCGGATAAAAAACTCGGATATATGACAGAAGAAAAAGCAAAAGAAATCTACGGTGAAAATTTTGATGAGAAATGGAAAATAATTTCCTCGGCCGCAGAAAAGGCAATGGAATATCTTCTGACCTACGAAGACGAACCCGCTCTTGCCGTATATCACGCAATTTCCAACGGAAAGACCGAAAGCGCTGAAAATGCCTGGGGCGGAACTGTTCCCTATCTCGTTTCTGTAAAAAGCCCCGGAGATATTCTCCATTCCGATTATAAAACATCTGTTTCAATAAGCAAAAAAGATGCTCTGGAACTGCTCAACAAAAACGGAGCCGGACTTAACGGTTTGTATCCGGAAGAATGGTTTGAAGGAGCCGAACGCACTGAAGCCGGATACGTTGATAAAATCATAATCGGTGCCGCAACCTTTTCCGGCGAAAAGCTCCGTGGTCTTTTCAATCTGCGCTCTTCGGATTTCGATGTTGATTATAAAGATGATGTTTTCACCTTCACCGTCCGCGGCTATGGCCACGGAGTTGGTCTTTCCCAGATAGGTGCAAATTATATGGCAAAAGAAGGGGCAAATTTTGAGGAAATTCTCGCACATTATTATCCGGGAACGGAATTAAAAAATTTTTCTTAAATTTCCCCTTCTTTTGTGTAAACCAAGGCGACTTCGCCGCGGTTTTTCCAAATTGTAAGCAAACAGCAAATCATTGTGGAAATTCCGCAAAGAGTTATACAGATTCTGTAATCAAGAACTTCTCCAAGCGCTCCAACAACAAGTCCAAGAACTGCGGAAACTGCAAAATAAAGCATATTTTCAAAAGCATTTATTCTTGAGCGCAATTCGTCCGGAATATATGTCTGAACGGCAGCCTGGCGCATTGTCGCACTGTTTATTCCTAGAAATCCGCAGATTCCTCTGTTAATAAGCATAAACGGATATGGTATCCAAAGCAAAATCATATCCATGAATTCATAGATGATATAGACTATAAAAGCGAAAGAAAAGCGTTTTTCCGGCTTTATTTTAAGCTTATAGGCAAAAGTTCCCCCAATGCTTCTTCCAATAAATTCCGCCGCAGAAAAAAGCGAATACATCGCTGCAGTCATCCCTGCCGCTGTGCTGAAAAATGCAACCAGAAGCGGGTTATATCCGTTTCCTATTCCGTTTGTAAAAGCCATATAGGAATAAATGCTTCGCAAACCTTTTTCCTTTTTAAGATATTTTGCAGCTTCTGCAATATCTTCTTTCCACATTTCAAAAGTATAGCTTTCGTCCTCAAGACGGTTCTTTTCATTTAATTTTATTCCGCTTTCAACAAATGCGGCTGTAAGCGAAAGAACGCCCTGAATTATGAGCATCATCCCGACCCCTATTGTTCCGTAAAGGATCGCTGCAACGGGCATCATAATCACCCTGAGCACTGGATATAACATTCCGAGCACGGAATAACCCTTTTGCTCCATTCCCTCCGGAATAAGATTTGGATATATGCTGTTATATGCAAGTTCATCAAAAGTCTGAAGACAGGATATAAGAAGCGAAAATCCAAGATATCCTATATAAGTGAATTCAAAGTTAAGAAGATAAAATCCTGCGGCTGCATAGCAAATTCCATTAAGAATATCTCCTCCCACCAGAAAAGGTTTTCGCGGAAGCCTGTCCATCCACGGCGCGGCAAAAAACGGAATTATAAACGCCGGAACAAAAGCCAGCGCCGCAGTTAAAGCCGCCGCAAGGGTACTTTGCGTTTCCTCAAAAACAAGGAATGATAGAGCAAAATTCCCCGCTACTCCTCCCATTGCACCAAGAGTTGTTGCAATAATTATAAGTGTAAAGTTTTTTGTCCAAAGTTTTTTCGACATTTCTCTCACCTCCATGATAAAATTGTACCATGGATTTCAAGCAAAATAAATCCGGTTGTTTTGGGAAAATTCTTCCCAAAACAACCGGATAAACCATGCTTATTTTAACTTTTGAGGAAAATCGCACATCAGGCTGAAAGCTTTTCCATATTGTCTGTTTGCCGCAAACCACTCAAGCACCCATGGAAGATGGAACTTTGCGTAACCGATGGGCATTTTATTTCTGCATTGATCAAAAAAATCCAAAAGCGTTTTTCCGTAAACCGGATTCGAAAGATAGTCTTCATTTTCAAGACGGAATTTTACTATTTCACATGCTTCATCAATAATCTTCTTTGTCGTTTCATCTTCTGCTTTTGCATATTTTTCCGTTTCTATGGCAACAAGAGCCTCTTCCCTTTTTCCGAGTTTTTCACAGCAAATTGCAAATTTATGAAGGCTCGGTGCAGAAGGGTTTTTAAGGTTTGAGAAATAATCATAAGCTCCTGCAAAATCGCCCGTTTCAATTTTTGTTGCCGCAATATTATAATCTATCGTCGCAGCAAAATCCAGTTCACCAAGTTCGAGAGATATTCTTTTTGCAATTTTTCCATGATGCTCCATGGAATCCATATCGCCAACATTACTATAACAGTTAGTAATGAAAAGTTTTGCAAACATCATAACCTTTGTTCTTCCTTCTTCGGCGGCAAGGTTATATGCTTTCTGAAGATTTTCCAGCGCGGAAAAATTATCACCTTTTTCATAATCCGAATATCCGGAACGCAGATACATCAGCGCGCACGGATAAATTTTTTCGGCCTCCGAATATCTTTTGCCAAGAAGTCTTTGGAGAGAAAGCTGGCGTGAATCCATAAGAATTTCAAATCTTTCATCAAGAGGTAACTGTTCTTCCGAAGAAAAACTTTCGAGAATCAGAACATCTATTGCAAGTGAACTGTTTTTAAGTGCCGAAAATTCTTTCTCAAATTTTTTGGTAAAAACAGAAAGTTCATTGTAATCATCAGAAAAGGCTGTGTCATACCATTCTTCAACAAATTTTCTGCCTTTGGAAAGAATTTTTTCATCGGTAATCCAATCGATTTCAAGCTTTTCAAAAAGCGCTTTTAAAACTTCTTCCGAGGCTTCCGCCTTCCCCTGCTCGATTTTTGAAAGATAGGAAACCGCGCATATACCTTTACAAAGTCCTTCCTGACTCCAGTTTTTTTCAAGGCGTTCTTTTTTTATAACAAATCCGGGATAGTTCATTTTTCAAAACCACCTTTCTTTAAAAAAGAATAGCATTTTTTCTCTTTTCGGTAAAGACAAAAAGTAAAAAAAGCGGCCAAAAGGCCGCTTTTTATTTACAAACAGTATATTTTATCTTCCTCTGTACGCTCTGTTAAGGGCTTTTTTGCAAACCGGAGCAAGAACCGCCGAAACAACAACAGCAAAAACCGCGTTTATTCCGGAGGTTACGAATTTCGTTCCGCAGGCAACGAGAGCTGCATGAACTTCGCTTCCCTCCAGAAGAAGGGTGATAAATGATTTTCCGAGATGGAGAACAAGATAAGTTCCCGCTCCGCAAATTGCCGCAACAACGTTCTGCTTAGTTTTTGTTCCATCGTTTCTGCTGATTTTTGAAACCCATCCGCAGACGAAAGACATAAGGAAAAAGTTTATGAAAGTCGATGGTGCGCTTGCAACAAAAGCCGGGTTAGTAAGGTCGAACATTGCGGAACCGATTCCTGCGGCAAGACCGCCCTTTGTTTTTCCGAAAAGCAGTGCCCCAAGAAGACAGACCGCATTTCCCATTTTAAACTGGGTCGGACCAGCCGGAGTCGGAATAGGACCGATTTTGAGAAAATATGATGCAACAAAAACCAAAGCAGCAAGAACTCCGATTTCCGCAAGATCCTTTACGGTGAATTTTTTCTTATTTTCCATTTTTACGCCTCCGCTTGTTTTCTGCTTTAATTATATTACGTTTTTTATAATTTCTCAAATTCTCCAAAAACGGAAAACAAATCCTATCCTTTGTCCGAAAATACCAAATCCTCTGCCGGGAAAAAGGTCTTGTTTATGGTCTTTGACGGTTTTTTTCTCCGGTGCCTTTTGTATAAAAAAGGTCTTTCGTCAAATATCATAAACCGGCTTGCAAAAATCGTTTTTGGAGTGTTGAAAACGTAAAAACAAAAATCAAAACGGCAAGTTGCACAATAAGGCCTTTATGTTTAAAGACCTTTTCTTATTTATTTTTTAGCATTGGATAATATGTTTTTATAAAGCCTTGAACAAATCGCCGAATCGGAGTTTTTTTCTTGAAAAATATGTTATTATAATATATATTTAATATGAAGTAATTTGGCTTCACATATAATGTTTTTAATTAAATTTTTCCATAGAAAGGATGCTTTCAAATGAACACCGCAAACAAAATGTCCGTTAAAGACATCGACGTAGCCGGCAAAAAAGTTCTTGTCCGCTGCGATTTCAACGTACCGCTTAAGGAAGGCGTTATCACCAACGACAAAAGAATCGTTGCCGCTCTTCCCACTATCAAATATCTTAAAGATAACGGCGCAAAAGTAATCCTCTGTTCCCATCTCGGACGTCCGAAAGGCGAATGGCTCCCCGAATTTTCTCTTGCTCCTGTTGCAAAAAGACTTTCCGAACTTCTTGAATGCGAAGTTCGCATGAGCAAAGATGTTATCGGCGAAGACGCAAAAGATATCTCCGCAACTCTCAAAGAAGGCGAAGTAGCTCTTCTCGAAAACGTTCGTTACTACAAAGAAGAAACCAAAAATGCTCCCGAATTTGCAAAAGAACTTGCTTCCCTTGCAGAAATTTTCGTAAACGACGCTTTCGGAACCGCACACAGAGCACACGCTTCCACCACCGGTGTTGCGGATTACATTCCCGCAGTTTGCGGCTTCCTTATCCAGAAAGAAATCGATGTTATGGGCAAAGCTCTTGATAACCCCGTTCGTCCTTTTGTTGCAGTTCTTGGCGGCGCAAAAGTTTCCGATAAAATCGGTGTTATCACCAATCTCCTCGAAAAAGTTGATACCCTTATCGTAGGCGGTGCAATGGCTTACACCTTCCTTAAAGCAGAAGGCCACAACGTAGGAATTTCCCTCTGCGAAGAAGATAAACTCGAACTCGCTTCCGAACTTCTTGCAAAAGCAAAAGAAAAAGGCGTTTCTCTCCTTCTTCCCGTTGACCACATTGCTGCAGATAAATTCGACGAAAACGCAGAACCCGTTGCTGTTGAAGGCAAAGATATTCCCGAAGGCCTTATGGGCATGGACGTAGGTCCCAAATCCGTCGAGCTCTTCAAAGAAGCTGTTAAAAATGCAAAAACCGTTATCTGGAACGGCCCCATGGGTGTTTTTGAATTCAAAAACTTTCCCGGCGGCACTTTTGCAGTAGCAGAAGCAATTGCAGAAACCGACTGCATTTCCATCATTGGCGGCGGCGATTCCGTTGCTGCAGTAACCAAACTCGGATTCGCTGATAAAATGACCCACATCTCCACCGGCGGCGGCGCTTCCCTCGAATTCCTCGAAGGACTTGAACTCCCCGGCATCGCAGCACTTAACGAGAAATAATTTTCAAAATAAAAAAGTTGGCGGGAGCTTGCTCCCGCCAAAAGACGGAATGATCAATACCGTTTCCTACCGTTTTTAAGAAAGGACGTTATGTCATGAATAAATCCAAACGTGCCGCTGTTATTGCCGGCAACTGGAAAATGAACAAAACCCGCGCAGAAGCAAAGGCTCTTATCGAAGAACTTCTTCCCCTCGTAAAAGAAGCAGACTGCTCCGTTGTTGTCTGCACCCCTTATCT
>JAZUAX010000120.1:0-14616 GCA_045638185.1 Oscillospiraceae bacterium
TCATCATAGTGATTCACCTCAAAAAAATTTTTTATTATTTGGCTTTTTCGCAGGAAAGGGCGAACCTTGTTTTTGAGGCAACCGCTACCGGACGTTTTAATCGCGTTCAGCGGACAAACCCTTTTCCGGGAAAAAGTTAAGCAGCTGACGAAGTCAGCCTTAAAATTATATCAAAGACTTTTGCTTTTGTAAAGCCCTTTTTAAAGGTTTTTTATAAATATTTTTCCTTCATCAATAATAATTATTCTCAACGGAAACTATTATCCATCTTCCATCAATTTTTTCAAATTTGATCTCCGCTGTTCCAACTTCGCTGATTTCATTGTGGTAAATATAAGCAGAAGCGGTCATTTCGGTTTCCGTTTCGGAAACAATTTTGCTGTTTCCGTAACTTTCAATACCGTATCCTCTGTTTCCACGAAGAAGATAAAGTTTTCCTTCCGCTTCCATAAAATTGTAATCAATTCCGCTGTGGTCCGGTTCCAGAAGCAAACTGCTGAGCCATTGGCCCATATATTCCCTGACTTCATCTTTTGTCCTGAAATTCGAAACTTCCCTTACCGTTCTCTCAAAATAATCGTAATAAAGGCCTTCTGTGGGATCATTGTCTATATCATAGGAAATAAAATCCGGGAGGGTGTTCCAATCGGTGTTTTCCTCCTTGAAATAGAAACTGCAGTAAGAATCTTCTTTACATTCAGCACCGAAATATTCCTGCACACACATATTCAAAGCAGCAATATGTTCCGCAATAAGTTCCGGTTCATAATGCTTTTTATAAACATGGTTTATTCTGAATTTTCCGTTCTCGATTCTTAAAAAAGCCGTATAAAGGTCTTTTCCGCTTTCGACAAATTCGATGAATTCCGGTTTCTCAAAAAGATTTTCGTTAAGTTCCGCGCTGCAGGGAACAAAAATATCTCCATCGCCGAGCTGATAACCAGACATGCTTGCTTCCATATAGAAAAATTCAACGGTATAACTATTGCTTCCGTTTCCGCTGCAGCTTACGATATACGGAATAACGGTATTAAGTCCCATATTCGGCGGTGTATAAACTCCGGCTTTTTCGTGATAGGTAAAAAGCCCTTCGGCCGAATCCTGATGATGGAACACAATGTCTCCGTAAATTTCCCTTGCGGCTTCCATGACCCATTCTCTGGGATAGAAGCATGTGTTTCCCACTTCCTCAGCAATAGGGGCAAGTTCTTCGTTTCCATAAGCTTCGACCATATCAAGATTCAAAAGCGCGGAAAAAATAATATATTCCTGAGGAATATGCCTTACCCCATGGAATTCGCCTGTTCTTCCGATTCTGTAAAGAAGTTCTTCCGCTCCTTCGGGAACAGAAATATCTTCGGCAGTATAAGGATATCCGCCTTCAAAATCGCAGGGAGTGATGCTGAGCCCGGGATATTCAAGGCTTTTCCTTAATTCATGCAAATCCGGTTCCTTTTCCGGAATTTCCGGTTCTGTTTCAGAAACCTGCGGTTCTTCCGGAATAACAGGTTCGGAAGGTTCTTCAGCCCCGCAGGAACAAAATATAAGCAAAGCCAAAAGAATTGCAAAAAGTTTCTTGAACACAGAAAAGCCCCCTTTATCAAAAATATCTGTAAAAATATATTTTGTTTGCAATATATTTCCAGGTTCCTTCATCAGAAAATCTTATTGTAAGAACACTGCTTTGTTCTATCCAATATCTGTCCATACTCTCCTCTTCATAACAATATATGTCGAGATAAAAATTCATCCCGTCATCGGTTTTTTCCGTTTTTGTAAGAACAGGGGAAATTGCCGCACTTCCGTATTCTCCGTTAAAACGATAAAAACCTTCGCACCGCTGATTTCTCTTCAGATGATTTTCAATAAATTCCCCGTCCCACAAAAAATAAGTTGATATCAGTTTTTCAACCAATTCCGCAGGATAATCCGGATAATATATATCTTCTCCGACAATTCCCGCATCTTTGGCAAGCCTATACGCAAAATTGAACATCATCTCTGCATTATTATCATTGAAATAATTGTTTTCGCTGTAATTTTCATCAAGATTAAGAGCAAAACGTTCGCCTTTTATATATTTTTCATATTCCGGCATAAGTTCTTCCGAGGTCAACGGCCACTGATTCGTTAGCTCCATCGATTGATAAAGTTTTTCATGGAATGCAAAAAGGTCTTCAAAAACTTCCTTCGGAGCATCATAATATTTTCTGAATTCTTCGTTTTCGCCCCATTTTACTGTTATTACTGTTTTACCCTCATCGCATATTGCAAGTATCAGGCCGCCATTTTCCGCAAGAAGCGCAACAGAAGCCTCTCGCCCACTTCCTTCATATATGTACCTCTCTTTCCAGTTTTCCTTTTGTAAAAGAGAAATTATTATCTCCTTTTGTTTTTCGGAAAGTTTTTTCATTTCCGCAATTCCAATGCCTTTTATATCTTCCGGCTTTGGTTCATCTTTTTCGGTAAGCCCTGAAGCATGTATTCTTTCAGCTTCCGGAATATAATCGACTGTTTCCGTTTTTATTTCATACTTATATTCCTCTGTTGTTTCCGCTTCCGGGGCTATATTTTCTTCAATATCTTCTTTCTTTTCCTTTTCCGGAATTTCCGGTTCTGTTTCAGAAATCTGCGGTTCTTCCGGAAGAAGCGGTTCAGAGGGTTCTTCGCCCACGCAGGAACAGAGCATCAGCAAAGCCAAAAGAATTGCAAAAAGTTTCTTAAACATAAAAAAGCCCCCTTTTATAACACTATTCTACAATATAATAGTGTCAAAAAGAAGGCTTTTTGTTTCAATTTTTATTTAAATTCCCAAAATTTTTTCGGTTTCTTCGCCTTTTTCGGAAATCCATTTTTCAGCAAGGCTTTCGGCATTGCTCCTGTCAAGAGCAATTCTTTCAAAAAGTTCTTCACGGCTTTGGAAAACCATTTCCTCGCGGACAAAATCAATCAGAAAAACGGGGATTTTCTTTCCGTAAAGTTCGGAGTTCCAGCCGATTATATGGGTTTCCGCAGCCGGAATGTTTTCATCGGAAACAGTGGGTTTAACCCCGACATTGGTTACTGCCGGATAAAATTTTCCGTCGATATATGCCGCAGAAACATAAACACCGAATTTCGGAATTATGTAATCGGAATCAAAAGGCTGATTTATGGTGGGAAGGCCGAATTCTCTTCCAAGTTTGTTTCCGGAAACGATTTCCGTTTCAACGCAGAAGGGATATCCCGCAAGGAGTTCAACTTCCGCCATATCGCCTCTTTCTGCTGCAGCGCGAATTCTTGTGGAACTTATTGCTTCGCCTTTATCATAAACTTTTTCAACAAAGCAATATTCCATTCCGTATTTTTCGCAGAATTCAGCCATTTCCTTTGTTCCGCAGGAAGCTTTGAAACCAAAGCGGTAATCCGTTCCGCAGACAACTTTTTTACAGCGGAGTTTTTCACAAAGGATATCTCGGACAAATTCCTCGCCGGAAAGACCTTTTACGTCGCCGAAATCCGGCGCATAAACATGAGAAATTCCGCAGGTTTTCATAATGCTGAATTTTATTTCCGGAGGTTCAAGGCGTTTTGCGCCAATTTTTCCGGTGGGAAGGCTTTTTTCCGAAAAGGTGAAAACCCAGGGCTCAAGTCCTTCGGAACCGACCGCATGGCGCAGAACTTCTCTGTGACCTATGTGAACACCGTCGAAAACTCCAAGAGCAACGACAGTGCTGTTTTTCGGAAATTCAGTTGTAATAAATTCCATGCTGTCAGTCATCTTCCTCATCATAAAGTACGTAATCGAGGTAAAGTCCCTCGGCTTTTGCTGTTCTTCCCGCTTTTGTGCGGTCTTTGGATTCGATTATATCAAGAATTTCGTCCGGTTCGATTTTTCCTTCGTTCACTTCAAGAAGGGTTCCGACCATGATCCGGACCATATTGTAAAGGAATCCGTCGCCGGTTACGGAAAAGGTTACAAGGTCGCCTTCCCTTTCAACCTGGCAGTCAAAAATCGTTCTGGTGAAATCTTCCTGGTCGCCGTTTGAACCGCAGAAAGCGGAAAAATCATAGGTTCCTATAAAATCGGTGCAGACCGCATCCAGATAGTTTTCATCGATGGGTTTGGGATAATGGAGCGCAAGTCCCTGCCAGAAAGGGCTCATATAAGGTGCGTTCCAGATTTTATAAACATAACGTTTTCCTTTGCAGGAATATCTTGCGTGGAAATTTTCGGAAACTTCCTCGCAATCGGTTGCGGCAATATCGTCCGGAAGAAGCGCATCAAGGCTTCTTCGAATGTGGTCACAATCCATATTGCTTTCGGTTTTGAAGCTTACGCAGAACATATTGGCGTGAACGCCGGAATCGGTTCTGGAACAGCCTTTGATATCCGGTCTTTCACCTTTAAAAAGCACCTGCATCGCGTCCTGAAGAGTCTCGGCAACGGTAACAGCATTTTTCTGGACCTGGAATCCGTGATAATTGGTTCCTTTATAAGAAATAGTCAGGAGAAGGTTTCTCAAAGTCTGAACACCTCCGGGCCGAACATATTCATAAGAATAATTGCAGCGAAACCGAGGGCAACAAAAACAGCTGCTCCGAAATCTTTTCCGGAAAGTTTAAGCTGTTTCATTCTTGTTCTGCCCTCTCCGCCGTGGTAACAACGGCATTCCATTGCAAGGGCAAGTTCGTCCGCTCTTCTGAATGCGGAAACAAAAAGCGGAATAAGAATCGGGATAAGAGCTTTTGCTTTCTGAATAACGTTTCCGCTTTCCATATCCGCGCCTCTTGCTTTCTGAGCAGCCATAATCTTCTGGGTTTCATCAATAAGAGTAGGAATGAAACGAAGGGCAATGGTCATCATCATGGAAAGTTCATGGACGGGAACTTTGATTTTCTGGAGCGGTTTCATAAGTCTTTCAAGACCGTCAGTAAGAGCTATCGGTGTTGTGGTATAGGTCAGAAGGCTGCTTCCTGCAATAAGGCAAATTATGCGGATGCACATGAGCACAGCGGTGAGCACACCTTTTTCAGAAACAGAGATAAATTTCCACTCAAAAAGAGGTTCGCCCTCAACAAAGAAAACATTGAGCACCGCAGTGAAGATGATGATCGGCATAATGGGTTTTATGCATTTGATAACAAGCTTCCAGGGAAGTTTTGAAAGGGCATAAAATGCAATTCCCATTGCCGTACCGATAAGAAGAGAGAACAGACCATCTGCAACGAACAACAGAACAATATATGCAATGATAAGAACCAGCTTCATTCTCGGGTCAAGACGGTGGATAATAGAATCTCCGGGAAAATATTGGCCAAAGGTAATGTCTTTAAGCATTCTCTTCGCCTCCTTTTCCGAGGAGTTTGAGCACGGCTTCTTTTGCTTCCGCAACAGTGAGCACACTTTCCGGAACTTCGCATCCTTTTTCGCGAAGCTTTGCAAAAACGCGGCTTATCTGCGGAACTTCAAGACCCATTTCGCAAAGTTCATCAACTCTTTTGAAAATTTCGCGGGTCTCGCCGTACATAACGGCTTTGGAATGGTTCATTATGAGCACGTGGCTTGCAAAACGTGCAACATCCTCCATGCTGTGAGAAACAAGAATAACGGTTGCACCGGTGTTTTCATGATAAGCCTTGATCTCCGAAAGGATGAATTCGCGGCCTTTGGGGTCAAGTCCCGCAGTGGGTTCGTCAAGAATGAGCACCTCGGGTTTCATTGCGAGCACGCCCGCAATTGCAACCCTTCTTTTTTCGCCGCCGGAAAGTTCAAAGGGCGATTTTTCAAGATAATCTTCGGTAAGTCCGGTGTGTTTTGCCGCTTCGAGAACTCTTTCTGCAATTTCCTCTTCGGAAAGTCCCATGTTTCTGGGTCCGAAAGCAATATCTTTGCGAACTGTTTCCTCAAAAAGCTGGTGTTCCGGATACTGGAAAACAAGGCCCACCTTAAAGCGGAATCTTCTGATATCCTTCGGGTTTGCCCAAAGGTCCTCGCCGCCGACAAAAATCTTGCCGGAAGTAGGTTTTATAAGTCCGTTGAGATGCTGAATAAGTGTGGATTTTCCGGAACCGGTGTGTCCGATAAGACCTACAAAAGAACCTTTTTCAATTTCGATATTGATATCATCTATTGCGCGGTGTTCGTATGGAGTTCCTGCGGAATAAACATAGCTGAGATTTTCGGTTTTAATAACAGCTTCAGCCATTCTGAACACCGCCTTTCAAAAGTTCTTCAAGAACGGCAACGCATTCTTCTTCGGTGAGCACGCATTCCGGAATATCGAATCCGGCTTTTCTGAGTTCATGGCAAAGTTCGGTAACCTGAGGAACATCGAGTCCGCGTTCTTTAATTTTTTCAACACTGCCGAAAACTTCTCTTGGGGTGGAATCCATAATTACCTTTCCGTCATCAACAACCACAACGCGGTCGCACATAGCTGCCTCGTCCATATAGTGGGTGATTATAACAACGGTGATTCCGAGTTCCTTGTTGAGCTGTTTAATGGTTTCCATAACCTCTCTGCGGCCTTTGGGGTCAAGCATCGCGGTGGGTTCATCAAGAACAACGCATTTCGGACGCATTGCGACAATTCCCGCAATGGCGATTCGCTGCTTCTGACCGCCGGAAAGCTGGTTCGGGGCATGGAGACGGTAATCATACATATCAACTTTTTTGAGTGCATCATCAACCCTTTCGCGGATCTCCTGCGGCGGAACGCCAAGATTTTCCAGCGCAAAGGCTACATCTTCTTCAATAATTGTAGCAACGATCTGGTTATCCGGGTTCTGGAAAACCATTCCCACTTCCTGGCGGATCTCAAAAAGCTTGGATTCTTCGGCGGTGGAAATTCCGCTTACGGAAACACTTCCCTCTGTCGGAACAAGAATTGCGTTGAAATGTTTCGCAAGGGTGGATTTTCCGCTTCCATTATGACCCAGAACCGCTACAAATTCGCCCTCTTCGATGGAAACATCGACTCCATCGAGAACGAGAGAAGGAATTTCACCTTCATAGCTCGGGTAGCTGAAGCTTATTCTGTTTGCTTCGATAAAACTTTTTTTAGACATTTCTTATCCTCATAAATCTTTTTATGTAAGGCAAATTGCTTTAAAAATCAGTAAAAACCCAGGTTACAATCTTTTCGGAAAATTCCATTCCGATTTTCTTCTGCAATCCTGTGGATTTTTCATTTCCCACCACAACATGTCCGAAAGGAATCCTTCCTTCGGAAAGACGGCGGTTAAGGTTTCTTGCCTCAAGGGCAATTCCTATTCCCCTTCTCCGGTATTCCGGAAGAACCGTTAAAAGGCCCATGGAACCTTCGCCATGAAAACCGATGAATCCGGCGCAGTTTCCGTTTTCATCAAAAGCGCCGATCATTCCGTATTCTATCCGGCTTTTCATATATCCCTCATCTTCGTCATAATTTTTGCAGACGAAGGAAAGATTTTCCAAAGTAAGCGGACGAAATTCGATTCCCGGAACTTCATCCTCCAGAACCGGCTCTTTACCTTTATAGGCCGCCTGATAACACGGCATTGTTTCAACCGGTTTTCCTTTTATTTCAAAAAACTTCGGAAGGAACTTAAACGGACGAACAACCGCCATATAGCGTTTTTCCGTAATAAGTTTTGCCATTTTTTCCATGGCTTCTTCCGTTTTTGCGGAAATTGCATAAGGCCCATATTTTCCCATGCGTAGCATTACGCCGTCATCTTCCGAATAAAGCACCTCCGTGCCTTTTTCCAGAAATGCATCCAGCATATCCGCATGATATGCAAAATCTTTTTCGAGATAGGGTTTGGGATCTTTCATTTTTATTCTTTGCTCCAGATTGCGGAAGAACCGCAGGGAAGAGCCATTCCGCTTTGGGTTACCGGAAGACCTATTTCTTCTGCTTCAACTTTTCCGCCGAATTTTTTCATTGCGGCTCCAAGAACATATGCCATGGTGGAAGCGGAAAGTCCTGTGGTATAGGAATTGAGAAGAACGAAAAGCGGATCTTCGGTAAGTACTTCGGAAACAAGGCTTACAAGTTCAAAAACATGTTCCTCAAGCTTCCATACCTCGCCGCCGGGACCTCTTCCGTAGGAGGGCGGGTCAAGTATTACCGCGTCATATTTGCTTCCGCGGCGGATTTCACGTTCAACAAATTTTTTGCAGTCATCAACGATCCAGCGAATGGGTTTTTCGGTGAGAGAGGAAAGTTCAGCATTTTCTCTTGCCCAATGCACCATTCCTTTTGCTGCATCAACATGACAGACGGAAGCTCCTGCGGAAGCGGCCGCAACGGTTGCGCCGCCGGTATATGCAAAGAGGTTGAGAACGCGAACTTCTCTTTCCTCTGCTTTTGCTGCTTTGATTTTCTCACGCATCATATCCCAGTTAACGGCCTGTTCCGGGAAAAGACCGGTGTGTTTAAAACCGGTGGGACTGATTTTGAAGGTGAGATCTTTATAATTTATCTTCCAGAATTCCGGAAGTTCACGGCGATATTCCCAATGGCCTCCGCCCTGAGAGGAACGGACATATCTTGCGTCCGCATGTTTCCACATGGGGTGTTCCTTCGGGGTGCTCCAGATGATCTGAGGGTCGGGTCTTATAAGAATAACTTTTCCCCAGCGTTCAAGTCTTTCACCCTCGGAACAATCCAGAAGTTCATAATCTTTCCAATCTTTTGTATATCTCATTTTTCAAAAACCTCAGCTTAAAAGATTCTTAAGTGTTTCTGCGCATTCAAGAACAAGAGCATTTATTTTCTCCTGTTCCTTTCCTTCGATCATAATCCTGATAAGCGGCTCTGTTCCGGAAGGACGGACAAGAATTCTTCCGTCGCCTTCAAGACGAGCTGTTTCAATATCAATATAGCTTTTTACTTCAACATCGTTGAGTTTTGCCTTCATTTCCGGGGTTGCTTCAATGTTCACCATAACCTGGGGATAAACGGTCATAACTTTTTTAAGTTCGGAAGCTTTCTTTCCGGAAATTTTCATGCTTTCAAGAAGCATAAGAGCAGAAAGTTCTCCGTCACCGGTGGTCATATATTCCGGAATAATGATATGTCCGCTCTGCTCTCCGCCAAGAGAAGCTTTGAGCTTAAGAAGGGATTCAAGAACATATCTGTCGCCTACCTTTGTGGGATAGCAGTTTATTCCGTATTTTTCGGCAAATTTAAAAAGTCCCATGTTGCTCATGATGGTGGGAATAAGGATTCCGCCGTTGAGTCTTCCTTCATCAATGAATCTTTTTGCAAGAATAGCCATCATCATATCGCCGTCGATAAGCTCTCCGTTTTCATCAACAGCAAGACATCTGTCTGCATCGCCATCAAAAGCAACGCCGATTTCAAAACCGTTTTCTTTAACATATTTTCCGAGAGAATCGATATGGAGAGAACCGCATTCACGGTTTACGTTCATTCCGTCGGGTTCACAATTGAGGAAAGTTGCCTCTGCGCCGGTTTTTTCAAAAATTTTTACTGCGGTTTTAAAGGAAGCGCCGTTTGCGCAATCGACAGCAACTTTGATTCCGGAAAGGTCGCCTACGGTAGATGCGATATGTTCGACATAAAGTTCAACCGCTTCTGTGTTGTGAGCGATTCTTCCGATTTTTCCGGTTTCGGCAAGTTCAATGGGTTCTTTTCCGTCAAGAACGATCCCTTCTATTCTTTCTTCCTGTTCATCGGTAAGTTTAAAACCGGTGGAACCGAAATATTTGATTCCGTTATATTCAAAAGGATTGTGGCTTGCGGTTATCATAACGCCGCCGGAAGCTTCGAGTTTTGTAACAAGATATGCCACTGCCGGAGTAGGAACGACCCCGAGAAGTTCAACGTCGCAGCCAACAGATGAAAGTCCGGCAGCAACAGCTGCTTCAAGCATCGTTCCGGAAAGACGGGTATCTCTTCCAACGATTACTTTCGGCGTACCTTCGTGTTCATTTTTTATAATAATTCCGGCTGCCCGGGAAATTGCAAGGGCAAGTTCAACATCAAGTTTTTCGTTCGCAATTCCGCGAACACCGTCTGTTCCGAAAATTCTTCCCATCGAATCACTCTCCTATCTTCATTTGTTCACATTCCCCGCAGGGCTGTTCCGGCATCATCATTCCGAGATGTTCATAGGCAAGAGCCGTTGCACAGCGTCCCCTGGGAGTTCTGGTAAGGAAACCTATCTGCATAAGATAGGGCTCATAAACGTCTTCAATAGGAACGGCTTCTTCGCCGATTGCAGCGGCAAGAGTTTCAAGACCAACAGGGCCGCCGTTATAGTTTTTTATCATCATTGTAAGAATTCTGCGGTCGATGGAATCAAGACCCAGTTCGTCAACTTCAAGACGGGAAAGGGATTCCGCCGCAATTTCTTTTGTGATAACTCCGTTTCCGATAACCTGGGCAAAGTCGCGGACACGTTTAAGAAAGCGGTTTGCGATTCGCGGAGTTCCTCTGCTTCTTCTCGCAAGTTCCATTGCGCCTTCGTGTTCAACTTCAATTCCGAGGATTCCGGCACTTCTCTCAACAATTTTGCAAAGTTCCGCCGGGGAATAAAGTTCCAGCCTTGCAACAACGCCGAAACGATCACGGAGCGGAGCGGAAAGCTGACCCGCTCTTGTTGTTGCGCCAACAAGAGTGAAATGCGGAAGGTCAACACGGATCGAACGTGCGGAAGGACCTTTTCCCACAATTATATCAAGAGCATAGTCCTCCATTGCAGGATAAAGAACTTCCTCAACGCTTCTGTTCATTCTATGAATCTCATCGATAAAAAGTATATCGTTTTCGTTAAGGTTTGTTAAAAGAGCCGCAAGGTCGCCGGGTCTTTCGATTGCCGGGCCGCTGGTGATTCGGAAGCTTACGCCCATTTCGTTTGCGATAATTTCCGAAAGGGTAGTTTTACCCAGACCGGGAGGTCCATAGAGAAGAACATGGTCAAGAGCTTCGCCGCGGCGTTTTGCCGCTTCGATATAAACCGCCATGTTTTCCTTTGCCTTGGTCTGGCCGATATATTCGTCAAGAGTTCTCGGACGGAGGGAAACTTCGTTTTCCCTGTCCATCTCCTCATATTCCGGAGCGACTATTCTGTTTTCAAAATCCATCTGGTTGGAAAGCATTTAAAATCACTCCTTATCTTTTCATTGCAATTGCTTTGAGAGCGGCTTTTATCATTTCATCAACGGGAAGGCTCTGATCAAGCTTTCCGATAACCGCCGCAGCTTCAGAATTGGTGTAACCGAGGCTTACCATTGCGGCAATAGCTTCGCCGGCATTTCCGCCGATTCTTCCGACAGAAACCGCAGGAGCGGAAGCAAAACCTTTGGAAACGGAATCGTTGGAAATTTTATCGCGAAGTTCGAGGATGATTCTCTGTGCGGCCTTGGGGCCGATTCCTTTTGCTCTGGTAATTGCTTTTGCATCGCCGGAAGCAACCGCAAGGGCAAAAGAATCCGGGGTGAATTCCGAAAGGACCGCAAGGGCTGCTTTCGGTCCGATTCCGGAAATGGAAGTGAGCATCCGGAAGCAATCCTGCTCCGCTCTTTCATAAAATCCGTAAAGGTCGGAACCGGTTTCCTGGTTATATGTCATTGTGGTATAAACAAAAACTTCGCTTCCTTTGGGCGGAAGGCAGGAAAGAGTTGTTGCAGAAGCTTTGCAGAGATAGCCGACACCGGCACATTCCACAACAAAAAATCCGTCTTCAATATGCAAAAGTTTTCCGCTAAGACTATATATCATAAATTTTCTCCTTTAAGCCTTTCCTTCGGGGAAAAGGTTCCGCCTTTGCGGCGGATGAAGTTCTTCAAATCTCTTTTATTGCTTTTGAAAGACGCGAACCATGGCTGTAACCATGACATATCGCCGCTGCAAGGGCATCAGCGGTATCATCCGGTTTCGGAACAGCTTCCAGCCTTAATGTATCGCGCACCATTATCTGCACCTGGTGTTTTTCCGCTCTTCCGTAACCGACAAGGGACTGTTTTATCTGGAGCGGAGTATATTCAAAAATCGGGATACCGGCCTGGATTGCCGCAAGAAGGATAACTCCCCTTGCTTCCGCAACGTCGATTGCCGTTTTCTGGTTGCTGTTGAAATAAAGCCTTTCAATGCTCATACACTCCGGCTTTGTTTCCGAAATAACCTCTTTTACGGTATCGTAAATTATTCTGAGCCTTTCTTCAAAAGGCGTTCCGGCAGGGGTATCGACCGCGCCGAATTTTACCGGATAGAATTTGTTTTTAACGTAATCAACAACGCCTACTCCGACTATTGCATAGCCCGGGTCAATTCCGATTATCCGCAAGCGGTTCCACCTTCTTTACATAGTTACCCATTTTGACATTTTATTATACCATACATATATATTTAAGGCAATTATTTTTTTATAAAATCGACGCAAAACCGGCGCTGGACAAAAATTTTTTATGTTGTAAAATCAATGTGGATTTTATCAAAAAGGAGATTTTTGAAAAATGACTGACGAAATGCTTGTTTCCTTTGCAAAGGAAGAAGGTTTTACAAATGCCGCGGTGGTCGATACCGCAGATATAGTTTTTGACGAATCTTTCCGCCCCTATTGTGCGGAAAACCTTTGTGGAAAATACGGAGTAAACTATGCCTGTCCCCCGGATTGCGGAACTTTTGAACAGATGAAAAACCGCGTTCTTGAACACAAACATGCAATAGTTCTCCAAAGCATCTGGCCGATTTCCGATTATAAAGACGGCGAAGCTATAAAAAAAGCAAAAGGACAGCACAATGCCGCCGGACTCCGTCTTATGAAAAAGCTCCGCGAAGAAGGCCACCCCGGTTTTATGATAGGCTCCAGCGGCTGCAGCCTCTGCAACCCCTGCGCTATCACCGAAGGCAAACCCTGTAAGCTTCCGGATATGAAATTTTCCTGCATCTCCGCTTTCTGCATTCACGCAAGAAAGCTTGCAGAATCCGCCGGAATGGAATATGACGGAAACGGAACACTTCCGCTTTTCGGGCTTTATGTCTGCGATTAAAAAAATCCCGCCGTTTTCGGCGGGATTTTTTAATCAATGGCTACATCTTCATCAATGTAATACATAATTTTGTTGCAATCCAACTCAACTACTTCACCTGCATCTTTAAGTGCAAAATAGTCTAATGCATAAACTGTGTTATTTAAAAACGAATCATAAGTCCCAAGTGCAACTGCAATTGAAAGCAGTGGGCTCTCAAAGTTTTTATTTATAGTTTGCAAAGTCGCACTTTCATTTCTTCCTCCGAACGAATTGGTTGCAGAATACTCTATTTCTACTAAATAATATCCTGTTTCTCCCTCAAGATCATTCCCGACCCTTATTCTTATGCCCTCAAAACTTGATGGATTTTTCAAACATCTTTTAACAGCCTGACAGGCTGCCACTGCGGCTTTTTCCAAATCGGAAAGTTTGAAAGCTTTTTCAAGTTTTGCTTTGTTTACTAAATCTTTCTCCTTTGATTTTAAATTCTCAAAATCTTCCTGCAATTCCAAAATCTTTTCAAAAGATGTTTCTTCTGTTAGTTCTTCGATGGAACGGTTCATTTCATTTACTGTTTCTATGTTAACACTACGGTACTTTTCAATCTCATCAAAACTTGTTATTTTTGCTTTTTCTTTATCGCTCAGCGCATCATATAAAGTAAAAACTTCATCAAGCTGTTGCTGAGTTATTTCTTCCGCCGATAAAATAGCGCTCACCTTTTCATTCAATTTTTCAGTTTCTCCACAACCAGAAAACATCATAATCATTGTAATCACCAATAAAAATGTGATGACTTTTCTCATTTTACACACTCCTTATAATAAAAAATGCGCAGCCGAAGCCGCGCACTAAAAACACAAGCTCCGATTGCTGCGACGCAACTCCCTGCAAATTCGTACGAATGCGGAAATAGAGCATGCATTTTTATCAAAGGATAAAAATACACACCCGTACGAAAAAAGCAGTATTGAGTTACGTCGCACCTTTATTATAGCGCATAAAAAGAAAAAAACAAGTTTATTAAAAAAACGGCGGAAAATTTTTCCGCCGTTTTTTATATCATGTTTTCACCAGATAATATCGTGCTGTGATTTCCTCTACAGCAAAATTCACGTCGCAACACTGTTTGGTTTTTCCGCTTCCGATAAAGAGTTTGAAATGTTCGTTATCTTCCCATTCATAGGAAAGATCCGCATCTTTCTTTGCAAAAACAACAAGTTTGCAAGTGTCCTCATTGGAATCTGTTTCAGCAGCAATTCTGATATATGTAATACCTTTTGCGGTTTCAGAAGAACCGATTGAAACTTTTATCCAGTTATTGCCGAACGGAGAATCAAATTCTTCTTCGATAAAGCTGCTTTTTATTTCTTTTGAAATTTTATCAACCGCAGTTTTTGCCGCAATAAGTGCAGCTGTTCCTGCTGCAACGCCAACCGCCAAACCAAACATAACACGTTTTTTCATATTTATCCTCCGTTCATTTTTATTTATATCAATTATCGCACAAATAAAATTTTTTGTAAATAGAAAAAGAAAAAGCCCATCGGAATTCGTGATTCCAATGGGCTTTTTCAAATGGTGGACGGTACAGGACAGCGACTCGCTGCGCTCGCTGCATAAGTTCCGTCAGCCGCTCATACTTCGCC
>JAZUAX010000121.1:0-3524 GCA_045638185.1 Oscillospiraceae bacterium
AAAAAGTAATGGCGGCGTAGCTCAGTTGGCTAGAGCATGCGGTTCATACCCGCAGTGTCACCGGTTCGAATCCAGTCGCCGCTACCATAATGGCCCGTTGGTCAAGCGGTTAAGACACGGCCCTTTCACGGCTGTAACGCGAGTTCGATTCTCGCACGGGTCACCAAAACAGAGAGCACCGAATTTCGGTGCTCTTTTTTTTATTTATTTTTCCCTTTTATTCAAAATGTTTACAATTTATTTATCCAATTTAAGCTTAAACCCATTATAATAAAAACATCAGGGAGGTGTTTTTATGTGGACACGCGCTAGAATTAAACAGGAGGCAAAAAACAGCCTTCGCCGTTTCGGATATTGGATGCCCCTTATTATAACTTTCCTTGCCGGAATACTCACCGGCGGAATCAGCACAGGTGGCACAACAACCGGCAGTGTAACCGCCGAATATACTTCGGAATACAGCGGAGATCTTACCCCCGCAGGTTTTGCCGCTTTTGTTGATGAGTTCTTCGGAGATTTCTTCTATGAGATCGGTTCAGCTTTCGAAAACTTTTTCAGCAATCCGCTCATCGCCATGACAACGATCTTCTTCCTCGTTATGGCATTTATTATCGGTCTTGTAATTTCCTTTGGCTGGAGCGCCTTTGTTTCCGGACCGGTAATCGTCGGCAAAAATCGTTACTTTATGGAACACCGCGCTTTCGATTCCCGTTTCGAGCGTCTTTTCTGGTCTTTCCGCAGCGGAAGATATATGAACGTTGTAAAAACAATGTTCTGGCGGGAAATCAAAATTTTCCTCTGGAGCCTGCTTTTCATAATTCCCGGAATAATCAAATCCTATGAATATTCCATGGTTCCCTATATCCTTGCGGAAAATCCTCAGATTCCCTGCGAACGCGCTTTTGAACTTTCCAGAAAGATGACCAAAGGCGAAAAATGGAAGATCTTTGTTCTCGATCTCTCCTTCCTCGGCTGGAGAATCCTTGGTGTCCTCTGCTGCTGCGTCGGCGAAATTTTCCTCCAACCCTATATCGAAGCAACCTATGCTGAACTTTACCAGGTAATGAGAGAAAAAGCCCACGGCCTCGGTTTTTCCGATTATAACGAACTCTACGGTTTCTTCCCGGAACAAAATTAAAAAAACAAAGCCTCCTTTTTTCAAAGGGGGCTTTGTTGTTTGCAAAAATCTTTTTCGATGCTATAATGAAATTACCCAAGGAGGTGTTTTTATGTGGGAAATTTCCGAACTTAAACAAAGAGCAAAAGCCGTGCTCAGCCGCTTCGGCTATTGGACTCCCTTCTTTGCAACAATTCTTTGCGGCCTTTTAATGACCGACCCGAGCAATATTTTCTCCGCTATAAGCGAAACCTCCTCTTTTGAAAGTTTTTATCAACACGAGGAGTATGCCGAAATTCTTGCTTCCGCTTTTGTTCCGATCCTCGTTTTCTCTTTCTTCTTCAACCTTTTCGTCGGATATCCTGTCCTGGTCGGAATGAACCGTTTCTTTATGGAAAACCGCCTTTCCGGTTCAAAAATCGAATCCCTTTTCTGGGTTTTTAAAAGCGGAAACTATCTCAACGTTGTAAAAACCATGTTCCTGATGAATTTTAAAATCCTGCTCTGGACTTTCCTTTTCATCATTCCCGGAATTATAAAAAGCTTTGAATATTTTATGATTCCATATATCCTTGCAGAAAACCCCGGAATCGATTCAAAACGCGCTTTTGAAATTTCGAAAGAGATGACCCTGGACGAAAAATTCGATATTTTCCTTCTCGGTCTTTCCTTCATCGGCTGGATCCTTCTCGGAACTCTCGCCTGCGGAATCGGCGTTCTTTTTGTTGAACCTTATATGCAGGCAACCTATGCCGAACTTTATCAGGTCGAAAGAGAAAAAGCCATCGGTCCGGGACTTCGTTTTGCCGAACCTTCCGAACTTCCCGGCTTCTTCCCGGAACAAAACTGACGTAACAAAAAAGCCTCGCTTTTGCGGGGCTTTTTCTTTTGCCTTTTTAAAACAAGATTTTCTGAACAATCAAAACCCGTAAAATTAACCGAGCAAACAATTTGAACAAAAAACCGCCATCGGCCTGAACGATGGCGGTCGGTATTCGGAAGCTCAATCTTCCGGTGGAGCGTCTTAGTCCCCTTTTTAAGGGGACAGCGTTTGCGGGAGCAAACTGCAGGGGTTAAAGGCGTTTCTTTGGCGGGTTTACCGCCGTTTTTTTGCGCCGTCAAAGAAATGGGGGGTAAATAATAAAATCCGACCCTCCACTTAAAGTAAAAAAATGAGCACGGCAAAAGCCGTGCTCATTTTTATTTTCATGCTCAAAGCAGAAATTATACGTTGGTGGAATAGTTGGGAGCCTCTTTGGTGATGTAAATGTCGTGAGGATGACTCTCTTTAAGACCTGCGCCGGTAATTCTTACGAACTGAGCTTTTTCCTGAAGGTCAGCAATGGTGCCGCATCCGCAGTAACCCATACCTGCGCGGAGACCGCCGAGGATCTGGTAAACAACTTCGCCAACGGTGCCTTTGCAAGGAACACGTCCTTCAACGCCTTCGGGAACAAGTTTTTTATTGTCTTCCTGGAAATATCTGTCTTTGCTTCCGTTTGCCATTGCTGCAAGGGAACCCATGCCGCGGTAAACTTTAAAACGTCTGCCCTGATAAATTTCGGAATCGCCGGGTGCTTCGTCACAACCTGCAAGCATGGAACCGAGCATAACTGCGTTGCCGCCTGCTGCAAGAGCTTTTACGATATCACCGGAATACTGCATACCGCCGTCAGCGATGATGGGTCTGCCCCATTTTGCGCCAACTTTTGCTGCTTCATAAATTGCAGTGATCTGGGGAACACCGATACCTGCAACAACACGGGTGGTGCAGATGGAACCGGGGCCGATACCAACTTTAACAGCGTCTGCGCCTGCTTCGAAAAGGTCTTCGGTTGCTGCTGCAGTTGCAACGTTACCTGCAACAAGAGCGATTTCGGGATATTCAGCTTTGATCATTTTTACGCAGTTCATGATACCTGCGCTGTGGCCGTGAGCAGAGTCGAGAACAAGAACGTCTGCGCCTGCTTCGATAAGAGCTTTTGCACGAACCATAACGTCGGAAGTTACGCCGAGAGCTGCTGCACAAAGAAGTCTGCCGCCTTTATCTCTTGCTGCGTTGGGGTACTGAACAGCTTTTTCAATATCTTTGATGGTGATGAGACCTGCAAGTCTGCCTTCGCCGTCAACGATGGGAAGTTTTTCAATTTTGTGAGCGCGGAGGATATCCTGTGCTGCTTCAAGGGTGGTTCCGATAGGAGCAGTTACAAGGTTATCTTTGGTCATAACTTCTTCAATTTTTACGTTGAAGTTGGTAAGGAATTTCATATCGCGGTTGGTAATAATGCCGATGAGTTTTTTGTCATCGTCGCAAATCGGAACACCGCTGATTTTAAATTTTGCCATAAGAGCATCTGCTTCGGCAACGGTGTTTTCTTTTCCAAGATAGAAGGGGTTAACAATAACG
>JAZUAX010000122.1:0-4634 GCA_045638185.1 Oscillospiraceae bacterium
TGATACAATAGCTTCTGTTATGGGGGCGTAGCTCACCTGGGAGAGCGCGACATTCGCATTGTCGAGGTAACCGGTTCAAGTCCGGCCGTCTCCACCATAAAAACCACATTTGTCCGTTAAGATAAATGTGGTTTTTTATTATTAAAATAAATGGAGAATAAAAATGGACAGAACGCAAAAAGCTGAAATTGTAAATATGTGTATGATTTATAAGGACGGACTTGTTTTGGTTCAGAATAAGATACACGATGAATGGGGCGGAATCACATTTCCGGGCGGTCACGTTGAGGAAGGAGAATCTTTTACAGATGCGGTTATCCGCGAAATGTTTGAAGAAACGGGTCTGACAATATCTTCTCCACAGATATGCGGAATAAAAGATTGGGTCAACGATGACGGTTCCAGGTATATGGTGCTGTTTTATAAGACGGATAAATTCAGCGGAGATTTGAAATCTTCTGAAGAAGGCGAAGTTTTCTGGATTCCGCTCGAAAAAATGCTTTCGATGAATGAACGTCTTTCTCCTGATATGAAAGATATGGTCAAGGTTTTCCTTGATGATTCACTGAGCGAATTTTTCTATTATAAAGAAAACGAAGATTGGAAATATTGTTTGAAATAAAAAAGCCCGCAGATGCGGGCTTTTCTTTTTTTAAATTATTTAAGTTTGTTTCCGTCGGAAAAAGCGTTTCCAACTGCTTCGCCGAGAACAATGTATTTGCGGTTTGCAGCATCAAAAGTGATGGGACGGAGTTTTGCGGGATCGATCTTTCCTTCTTCGTTAAGAACACTTTCATCGGCGCAAACGTTGATAATTTTGCCAACCATTGTGTGGGTTTCCGGATCATAGCTTTCGAGTTCACATTCAAGAGCCATGGGAAGCTCATCGATAAGAGGAGCATTTACAAATTCGGATTTTGTTGCATGGAAACCCGCTCTTTCAAATTTATCCGGAACTTTATTGCCGGATTCAACGCCGACATAGTCGCATTCAACAACATGTGCGGCATCTGCCATGCTTACGGTAAAAGCTTTGGTTGCAAGAACATTTTTTGTGGTTTTATGGCTGGGGCTGATTGCCATGGTGATCTGGTCGGAATCGGAAATTCCGCCCCAGGCAGCGTTCATTGCGCAGGGAACGCCGTTTTCATCATAAGCGGCAAGAATAAAAACAGGCATAGGATAAACCATGGGTTTTGCACCGAAATTTTTTCTCATATTTATATCCTCCTAAAAATAAATTACAGCTCAAAAGGAAGAAAAGCCGCCGCAACTGCAAAAACAATTGCAGGCAAAAGGTTCGCAACGCGAATCTTTCTTCCCCAAACAAGATTCAGACCGACACAGAAAATCAAAATGGAACCGATCATGGAAAGATTTGCAAGAGCTTCTGTTGTCATAATGGGTTTTATGAATGCGGAAAGAGCGGTAACGCTTCCCTGCAGAACCGCAACGGGAATTGCGGAAAAAGCGCAGCCTTTTCCCCAGGAACAGGTCATGACCATGATTATTATAAGGTCGAGAATAGCTTTTGTTACAAGAACAGAATAATCCCCGAGGATTCCGTCCTGGATCGCGCCGACAATCGCCATTGCGCCGATGCAGACAGTTAAAGATGCCGTTACAAAACCTTCGACAAACTTTTTATCCTTTGCGTTTCCGGTTTTCTGCTTAAGCCATTCTCCGAACGCTTCAAATCTGTCTTCAAGGTTTATCGTTTCACCGACCAGCGCACCGAGGGCAAGGCAGGCTATAACAAGCATTGTTCCGCCGCTTTTCACAGAATTTCCGTTAACTGTAAGCATTCCTTCAAGTGCCCCGGCAATTCCGAGGAAAAGCACGCAGATTCCGCAGGATTTACAGAGAGTGTCCTGATGTCTTTCGGAAAGGCTTTTTCCAAAAAGCATTCCAAAAAATCCTCCGGCAATTATTGCGGCAACATTGATTATTGTTCCGGTTCCCGGCATTTTTCCGCCGCCTTTCTTTTTAATAAAATACAATATATATTTTGCCTTTCAAAAACCGTTTTGTCAATAGTTTGCTATTGCCAAACATATGTTCTTATTGTATAATTAAATTACTTTCAGAAAGGGGGCTTTGTTTTGGATCGAATTATCTTTCATATCGACGTAAACAGTGCTTTTCTTTCCTGGGAAGCTGCCAGAAGAGTTAAAAACGGAGAGGAAGATATCCGTCTTATTCCATCCGCAATCGGCGGAGACAGAGACAAGCGCACCGGTGTTATTCTTGCAAAATCCATCCCGGCAAAAAAATTCGGAATAAAAACCGGTGAACCGGTTGGAATGGCGCTCAGAAAATGTCCTGATCTGTATCTTGCCAAACCGGATTTCCGTCTTTATATAAAATGTTCAAAAGCTTTTATGGATATCTGCCGGGAATATACCCCGGTTGTTGAAAAATATTCCATTGACGAATGTTTTCTTGATATGACCGGAATGGATATCCTTTATCCGGATCCGGTTTCTGTGGCTTATGAAATAAAGGACAGAATTTATCGTGAGCTTGGCTTTACTGTAAACGTCGGAATAGGCCCCTGCAAAATCCTTGCAAAAATGGCAAGCGATTTTGAAAAGCCGAACAAAGTTCACACCCTGTTTCTTAACGAAGTTCCTGAAAAAATGTGGCCGCTTCCTGTCGGAGAACTTTTCAGCATAGGCCATTCCACCGCTGAACATTTGGAAAGTTCCGGAATAAAAACCATAGGAGACCTTGCAAATCTGGATTTGAAAACGGTTCAAACGCTTATCGGTGATAAAATCGGAAAGCAGATACACGATTATGCCAACGGAATCGACCCTTCCCCTGTTCTTGAAGAACCGGAGGAAGCCAAAGGCTACAGCATTTCCACAACTCTCGAAAAAGACGTTGTTACCACAGACGGAGCATATAAAATTCTCCTTGCCCTTGCGGACAGCGTTTCCGCAAGAATGAGAGCAGATGGAAAAAAAGCCTTCTGCATCGGAGTAACTATCCGCGGAAACGATTTTAAAAACCATTCCCACCAGCAGACTCTTTCCGAAGCAACGGACATAACTTCTGAAATTTACAGAATAAGCAAAAAACTTTTTTTCGAACTCTGGGATAAACGCACCCCGCTCCGCCTTCTCGGAATTTCGCTTACACAGATAACCGATGAGGACAACACCCAGCTTTCCTTCTTCCCCACAGAAAACAGGGAAAAGGAACGAAAAATCGATAAAGCTCTGGATGCAATCCGAAATCGTTTCGGTTCCGAAACAGTTGTCAGGGCTTCTAATTATAATTCCGAACTTAACGTAGGTAAAAAATATAAAGCCCAGATGGAAAACAATAAAAAATGACCTTTCGCGGACGCGAAAGGTCATTTTATTATTTCAGAAGAATTTCCATAAGGACCGGGTTATGATCGGAAAATTCAAAACCGCAATCGATAGTTTCTGCCAAAACAAGTTCCACGTTGGGGGAAATTATAAATCCGTCAATAACATAATGCTGAGCTGTTTCTTTATCGTAGGGTTTGTTGAGCAAACGGCAGGTCGGGACAGTATCGTCAAAAACATATTGCCAGCCTTCCGGAAGGTCGCTTTTCTCAAGAACTCCCGGTTCCCAGAGATCTGCGGTAAAAATCGGATATTTTTCTTCTGTTTTCGGGAACATCTGGTTGAAATCTCCGCCGGCAACAACATAGTTTCCTTTTGCGTATTCGCTTTCGAGAAGTTCCCAGAGCATTTTTGTCTGGGCAATTTTTCCTTCGCCGTCGTCGTAAGCTTCAAGATGAAGGTTTACCATAACAAGCTCCTTATCGCTGCCTTCGATTTCGCAGCGATTGACAAGCAGACATCTTTTAAGATTTGCTGCGGAAACCGGCCAACTGAAGGGACACGGAAGAGCAATTCTTTCGCCTGTTTTTATATAAAAATCGGTGTTTGTCATAATTCCACTGGAAACAGCTCCAATTGGAGGCCAGGGAAACGGAACAAAATCGCAGTTATAGTTTCTTGCAATCGAAGTTCTTCCGCCAAGAGAAACTTCCAACGAATACATTTCATTGATATTAGAACTTCTGGTGGATTTTATATCAACTTCCTGGAGAAAATAAATATTTGCATCCGCTTCATAAACAGTATCAATAACACCTTCGAGATTTCCGAGCACCAGTTCCTTATCACCGTTACGGACGTTTTTTCCGCCATCCATAAAGAAATCGGATTCTTTTCCAAGATTTGCGTAACCTATATTGAAAGTGAGCACGCGAATTTTTTCTCCGAGCACCGGTTTGATTTCTTTGCTTTCGTTTTGTATCGAAACCGGAACAGTTTCAACCGGTTCCGGGTTGAATTCGGTTATGGTAAGCCAACCGATAAGACCTATTGCAAAAACGAGCACCACACCCATGAGCACACCAAAAATTTTGAGCACCGTTTTAATTTTTTCGGGCATTTTTCTCCCCCCTTTTTATTATGGAATCATTATAAACATATAGCTTAAAAAACGCAATATAAATTTTATATTCTTAAAAAAATCTTAACTTTTTCTATTGACAAACCGCATTAAATCGTGTAAAATACCACTTTGTCAAAATAATATCGCCTTATCAAGAGCGGCTGAGGGACAGGCCCTGTGAAGCCCGGCAA
>JAZUAX010000123.1:0-20993 GCA_045638185.1 Oscillospiraceae bacterium
ACGTCAAATCCGGCTGCTCTTATAAGGCGGTTATATACCGCAAGACCGATTCCGCTGGTCTTTGGCGAATGGGCAAAAACCTTTTTTGCGCCGCTTTCATCGATTCTGCGAAGCGCTTCAAAAATATGTTCGGCCTGTTCGGCATCGGAAAATTCAGAACCGTAGCAAACGCTGCTCACAGAAAGTTTTTCTGCTTCCTCATCAAAGCAAAGAGCAAAAACACCCTCTTCTGCATGCTCGTTAACAAATTTTATGTAATCTTCCGAGCTTGCTTTTATAAGAGTTACCTGTGCTCTCGGGGCATAGTGTTTATATTTCATTCCCGGAGAAAGGACTTTTTCGCCTTCTTCGAGTTTTTCGAGCACAGCATGGGAAATTTCCACTTCTCCGATAGTTTCGCAAAGTTCTTCAAGAGTTACAAACCCCGGGCGGAGAAGCACTGGTTTTTCTCCTGCAAAAGAAATAATTGTGGATTCAACGCCGACAGAAGAAGCACCGCCATCAATAATTGCATCCACCCTTCCCATAAGGTCATGAACACAGTGTTCAAAACTGGTGGGGCTGGGGCTTCCGGAAAGGTTTGCGGAAGGCGCTGCAAGCGGAAGACCAGTTTTTTCAATTATTTTTCTTGCAACCGGATGTGCCGGAAAGCGAACCGCAACTGAGGGCAGATTTGCGCTGGTAACATCCGGAATTTTTTCGCTTTTTTTCATAATCATTGTCAAAGGACCCGGCCAGAATTTTTCTGCAAGAAGTTTTGCTTTTTCCGGAAATTCCGCAACGATATCTTTTAACATATCAAAATCGGAAATATGTACGATAAGGGGGTTATCTCCCGGGCGTCCTTTTGCTTTAAAAATATTCGCACAGGCTTTTTCGTCAAAAGCATTTGCCGCAAGGCCATAGACTGTTTCCGTCGGAATTGCGACAAGGCCGCCGTTTTTAAGAATATTTGCGACTGCTTCGATCGAGCCTTCGGTTTTTGCATCAAAAAGCAAAGTTTCCATCAGTTTTGTTTCAATCCTCTTCTCCGCGGAGTTTTTCCGCCTGATCATGTGCCCTCAAAGGGTCGATAAGTTCATCAAGTCCGCCATTCATAACGGAATCGATTTTATAAAGTGTAAGGCCTATTCTGTGGTCGGTGACTCTTCCCTGAGGGAAATTATAGGTTCGGATACGCTCGCTTCTGTCGCCGCTTCCAACCTGGGCTTTTCTGTCTGCGGCGCGGCTTTCATCCGCTGCACGTTTTTTCTGTTCATAAAGGCGGCTTCTGAGCACCTTCATGGCCTTATCTTTGTTTTTATATTGGCTTCGCTCGTCCTGACATTCAACAACCATTCCCGTGGGGATATGTGTGATTCGGATGGCGGAACTTGTTTTGTTGATATGCTGTCCGCCCGCACCGCTTGAACGGAAAGTATCGATTTTAAGGTCGTTCGGGTCGATTTCGATTTCCACATTTTCCGCTTCCGGAAGAACCGCAACAGTTACTGCAGAAGTCTGGATTTTTCCCTGGGAATCCGTTACCGGAACACGCTGGACCCTATGGGTTCCGCTTTCGAAACGGAATCTTCCGAAAACGCCTTCGCCCTCTACGGAATACGAAATTTCTTTATATCCGCCAAGCTCGGTTGCGTTGGCATACATAACTTCGGTTTTCCATCCCTTTGAATCGGCATACATTGAATAGGTTCTGTAAAGATCAGCAGCAAAAAGTGCGGCTTCTTCGCCGCCGGTTCCGCTTCGGATCTCCATAATTACAGAGCGGTCCTCATCGGGATCTTTAGGAAGCAGAAGGACTTTAAGTTCTTCGGAACGGCTTTCCATCAGGTTTTTGCTTTCCTCAAGCTGTTCTTTTGCCATATCTCTGAGTTCGCGGTCGGTTTCTTCTTCAAGAATTGCTTCCGCTTCTTCAAAATGAGCTTTTGCCTCTTTATATTCCCGGTATTTAACTGCAACGGGTTCAAGTTCCCTTTGCTCTTTCAAAAGTTTTGTATAAAGTTCGTTATTATTTATAACTTCCGGTTCATAAAGCCGAAGACTCGCCTGGCGCCAGCGTTTTTCGATATCTTCAAGTTTATCAAACATCGGCGCCCTCCCGGATTATTTGTTTAATATTTTTTTCGGCCTTGCCTCTTGGCACTTCAACCTCATGGCCGCATTTTTCACAACGGAGCTTAAAATCCATTCCGGAGCGCAGAACAACAAACCTTGCGCCTCCGCAAGGATGGTTTTTCTTCATCAAAAGTATATCGCCAATTTTGACATCCATATAACTTGCTCCTTTCGGGATAATATTTTCTCAATTTATAAATATAACATAATAAAGCAATTTTTGCAACCGAGCGTTTTTTCTGAAACCTTTTTTCATATTCATAACATTTTTTGAATATAAATATTCCATAAAAATTTTTGGAGGAAGCGAAATGACGGAATATCTGCCGGAAGGCTATCTTATAGAAACCACAAAAAACAAAAACGCGCTTTTGAATGTTGAAAACCTCAGAGAAGCTCAGAAAAACCACACCATTCTCGAGGCCTTTGCAACCGTTTGCACCGCAAAGCACGACCTTATTGTTGATCTTGGAACGGTTCGCGGAATTATTCCGAGAAACGAAGGAGCAATTGGAATTGAAAACGGTGAAACAAGGGATATCGCTCTTATTTCAAGGGTCGGAAAACCGGTTTGCTTCATCATAACCGGTTTCGAAAAGGATAAAAACGGCCGTATTACTGCAATTTGCTCGAGAAAAGCAGTTCAGGAAGAATGCACAGCAAACTATCTTGATAAACTTGTTCCCGGCGACGTTATCCCGGCTGTTGTTACCCATATGGAAAACTTCGGTTGTTTTGCGGATATCGGCTGCGGAATTTCTTCCCTTCTGCCAATTGATTCCATAAGCATTTCGCGCATAAGCCACCCTTCCGACCGTTTTAAAAGCGGCCAGGAAATTTTTGCAGTTGTTTCCGGAAGGGATTCTGCCGGCAGAATATGTCTTTCACACAAAGAACTTTTGGGAACATGGGAAGAAAATGCCGCAAATTTTTCTCCGGGAGAAACTGTCGGCGGAATAATCCGTTCCGTTGAGGATTACGGAATTTTTGTGGAACTTGCGCCAAACCTTGCGGGGCTTGCAGAAAGCTGTCCTAAATTAAAACCCGGTCAGCAGGCTTCAGTATATATAAAAAGCCTTATCCCCGATAAAATGAAGATAAAGCTTATCATAGTTGATGCCTTTGACGGAGAAACCGAACCCAAAGCACCGGTTTATTATATTACAAAAGGCCATATGGATTTCTGGCAATATTCCCCGGAAAGCTGTTCAAAAAATGTTTCAACTTTTTTCTGCTGAAATTCTGCGTGAAATCAGCGCCATTATTTCCAGAATTTTTTCTTCCCAAAAATCGTTTCCGTTATAGTAAACGTTAACTCCTGAAACGGTTTTTCCATTATAATATTTTCCGTTTTCGGAAAGATAGTGTTCTGCGATTTTTGATGCAACAAAATCAATACATTCTTCTTTTGTTTCAAAATCCTTTCCGCTCCAGCCGAAAATGTTGTTTGGCCTGAAGCAATATTTACCCCAACCGGATTCAAGCGCCGCAACAGCGCAAAGGAAAAGTGCGTTCACGCCATATTTTTCTTCCGCGGCAATAAAATCTTTTGAAAACAAATCCAGTTCTCCGGAAAGGCCCCTCGAAAGTTCCTCCGCTGAATATCCACATGGAATTGTCAGATCAATCTTTTTCATAATTTTTTCGTTTGCGGCGAAAACCTCCACTCCAGAAAAAACAATTGAAATCATTATTAAAACAGCGATAAGTTTTTTCATAAAAAATAAAAGCTCCTTTTTAATTCTTGCTTTGAAGCAACCAAAGCATTGGAAAAAAACGGAGCTTTTATTCATTTTTCAGAAAATCACCGGCTGAATCTGTTTTCCTGAAAGAGCCGCTTCTATTGCTTCTGCACTTTTTTCAAAATGCGCAACCATTGAAGCCGGTTTTCCTTCCGGTGAATCCTGACCCATAGGAACAAAATAGACATTTTTTGAATTCATAAGAGTCCCGATATTTCTGGCGGAAGCCCCGAGCGCATCGTTTGTGGAAACGGCAATTACAAGCGGCCTTCCGTTCCGAAGATGGGCTTTTGCCGCCATTGTTACAGCTGTATCGGTTATTCCGTTTGCAAGTTTTCCAAGAGTATTTCCGGTACAGGGTTCAATCAGAAGAACATCAAGAAGAGCTTTCGGGCCGATAGGTTCCGCACCTGCTATTGTTGTAACAGGTTCCTTTCCGCAGATTTCGGTGATTTTATGAATAAAATCTTCGGCATTTCCAAACCGGCTGTTGATCGAAGAAGCTCCTTCCGACATGATCGGAGTTATATCATAAATCTCCGAAAGTTTTTCCATTTCACAAAGAACTTTTTTAAACGTACAGAACGAACCGCAAAGAGCGAAACCAAGACGTTTTTTATCTGCCATCAGAAGCTTCCTCCATTTCCGAAAGAATGTTGAGCACGGTCTCCTTGAGAATTTCTCCCGCAGTTTTTGGTGCAAATTTACCCGGAAGGCCAAGAGCTTTTTTTGCTGTTATTCCAAGTTCTTCCGCAGCTTTGAAATCCGTTCCGCAAGGTTCGGAAGCAAGGTCGATTATAATTGCATTTCTGTCAGTCAGCATAAGCCTTTCCTTCGTGAGCACCGGTGCGGGAACAGTGTTGAAAATCACCCTGAATTTTCCGATTTTCTCATCAAGCAGCCGAAATTCAAGTGGCTCCATTCCTTCGCTTCTTATCCATGCAAGTTCGGAAAAGCGTCTTGCGGCAACTGTTACCTTTGCGTCAAGAGCCTTTAAAATTGCCGAAAGAAGCCTTCCTATCCTTCCGTGACCAAGAATGAGCACCGGAACTGTGCTTACGGATTCTGTGAGCATTTCCATAACAATTGCCGCTGCGGCTTCAGCAGTTAAAGCGGCGTTTCTGACCGCAAATTCTTCTCTGTAGTAATAATCAAAAACCGAAATCCCTCGTTTTCCGGCCAAAAAAGTTATTCCTTCCGGAATAATTCCGCCCATGAGCATCGCCCCTTCCGGAATGTGCTCAACGATTTCCGAAAGTTTTATTTTCTTTTCCGAAGCTGTTGTTTTTAAAAAACCTTCTCCATCAGAACATGGCAGCGGCAGAATTACGCAGTCTGCTTTTTCAAATTCTCTTAAATCATCTATATTCTTTGCGGCTTCCGGAAGATTTGCTTCTTCCAGCGCAAAAACTTTTACATCATGACCTTCCTTAAGCAGTGCTTTTGCAAGATAGACCGACCGAAGGTCGCCGCCGGCTATGTAAAACGATTTTTTCATTTTTCCAAAACCTCCGATTCTTCGGTATGCCATATTTTATGCACTTTTTTTCTTTGTGGTTACATTCACCGTTTTCCTCGTTTTTTCATAGAATGCATTGACCGAAAGGAGGATTTCATGATGTTTTTTGATGCTCTTGCAGTACTTGTTATCACATTTTTTGCTTCTTTGGGAATGGTCGAAGCGGCTGAATGGCTTTTAAAAAACCCACTCCGTAAAAAAATAAAACATAAAATTTTTGTTGTTGCAAAAGTTTCCTCAACCCCGGAAGAAGATATCGAACCTGCTTTGCGGAGCGTTTTTGCTGAAACGGACGGACTTCATCGGGAAGTTTTTCTGGATTGTGAAGGAGTTTCCGATGAAGTTCTTGAAATCTGTAAAAGACTTGAAAGGCGTTTTGACTGCAGTCTTTTCCGCGGTGAAGAAGAACTTATTTCATTGTTCCGGGAAGGTTTACAGGAAGACAAAAAAACGCTATAATATATCTATTATAAAGGACGGAGAAAGACCCATATGCTTGATAAAAACGAAAAGCAACAGGAACCGGAACGCATCAGCGGCACCGTTGACGGGATAGTCGCTTATAAAGCGGAAAGCGGTTTTGTTGTGTTTGATCTTGATATGCAGGGCGAGCTTGTGACAGTTGTAGGCGAGCTTGGCAAAGTTGAAGCCGGCGAGGAAGTTTCCCTCACCGGCACTTTCGCGTCCCATCCAACCTATGGAAGCCAGTTCCGCGCAGATGTTTGCGAAAGACGTCTTCCCGCTTCCGCAACCGCAATCCGAAAATATCTTTCCGGCGGTTCTTTCAAAGGGGTCGGACCTGCTCTTGCAAAACGAATTGTCGAAGCCTTCGGTGAATATACTCTTGAAGTTATCGAAAACACTCCACTTGAACTTGCAAGAGTCAAAGGAATCTCCGAAAAACTCGCTTTGGAAATAAACACAGAATATCTCCGCGCTTTCGGAGCCCGAAAAGTTATGACTGCTCTGCAGGAATTCGGACTTTCTGCGGCAATAGCTGTTCGCGCATGGAAAAAATGGGGCACAAACGCCATTGATTTTATAAAGGACAACCCTTATCTTCTCTGTGATCCGGAAATAGGTCTTGATTTTGCGGAAGCAGACGCAATTTTCACCAAAAAAGGTGACCCGCAGGATAAACGCCGACTTAAAGCAGGAATAAAACATGTTCTTGTTCATAACCTTGATAACGGCCACACCTGCCTTCCGGAAGAAAGCCTTCTGGCTGCTTCTGCCGGGCTTCTCGGCGAAGCGGAAGAAATGGCAGACGCTTTGGAAGAGCTTGTTCAGAAAGAGGAACTCGACGAATATTACAGAAACGGAAGAAGATATATATATCTTCCTTCCCTTTTCCTTGCGGAAACTTCCGCCGCGGGAAGACTTAAAATGATGCTTATGGGTTCGGAAGAAAAACCTTCCGCCGCCCTTGATAAATCCATTGAACTTCTTGAGGAAGAACTGGGAATCGAATATGATGTCCTCCAGAAACGTGCGCTCAGAAATGCCGTTCAGAACCATGTTTTTGTCCTCACAGGCGGTCCCGGAACCGGCAAAACCACCACTCTTAATGCACTGATAAAACTTCTTGAACAGCAGGGCGACGAAGTTATGCTTGCCGCTCCAACCGGAAGAGCCGCAAAACGTCTTGCCGAACTTACCGGGCACGAAGCAAAAACCATTCATCGCCTTCTGGAAGTTGATTATTCCGGAAGTGAACTTATCCCCATCTTCAGAAGAAACGAGAAAAATCCGCTTAAATGCGACACCCTTATCGTTGATGAGATGTCCATGGTGGACACTCTTCTTTTCGATTCGCTTCTTCGTGCTCTTCCGTTCCACAGCCGGCTTGTTATGGTCGGAGATTCCGACCAGCTTCCTTCTGTCGGTGCGGGAAACGTTCTCCACGACCTTATCCGCTCAGATATTCTTCCTTCCGTAACGCTGGATACAATTTTCCGTCAGGCTGCGGAAAGCATGATAGTAACCAACGCACATGACATCGTTAACGGAGAATATCCTTATCTTGAATCCAAGGACAACGATTTCTTTTTCCTTCCGCGTCAGACCGAAGCAGAATGCTGTTCTGCTGTCTGTCAGCTTTGTGAAAAGCGCCTTCCCAAAGCCTATGATTTTTCTCCCCTTTGGGATATCCAGGTTCTCTGTCCCGGAAAAAGAGGAGAAGCGGGAACATGGAACCTTAATATCGAATTGCAGAAACGCCTTAACCCAGCCGATGGAAAGAAAAAGGAATTCCGCCACGGCGGCCACCTTTTCCGCGAAGGCGACAAAGTTATGCAGACCAAAAATGACTATAATATGACCTGGTCAAAGGACGACGGTGAAATAGGAAGAGGAGTTTTCAACGGCGATATAGGAATCATCGAAAAAATGGACCCTATCGGAAGAATGATGGCCATACGTTTTGATGACCGCGTTGCGGAATATCCTTATGACAGCGCCGGCGAACTTGACCATGCTTATGCCGTAACCGTCCACAAAAGCCAGGGCAGTGAATTCGAGGCGGTTATCCTTCCGCTTTTCGAGGCAAATTCCCGCCTTTACTACCGAAACCTGCTTTATACCGCCGTTACAAGGGCCAAAAAACTCCTTATAATCGTCGGAAGCGCAAAAGCAATTATGACCATGGTGGACAACAACCGAAAAAGCGGAAGATTCACCAATCTTCGTTTTATGATAAAAGAATAATTTATGCTCTTTTGATTGACATAAGAGCAATTTGGATTTACACTATAGTTTAATACTAAAATAATAGGAGGGCTATAATGCCTGCTGATATCGGAATAGATTTAGGTACCACAAAAATAATTGTTTATGAAACAGACCGCGGAGTTGTTTTCCGTGAGCCGAACATTGTTGCCGTTAACAATGACACCGGTGAAGTTCTTGCCGTTGGTGAAAATGCTTTTAAAATGGTCGGAAGGACTCCCGGTTATATAACCGCAGTCAGCCCCATGGGCGGCGGCGTTATTTCTGACTACAACCTCACAAACGTACTTATCCGCCACGCTCTCAAAAGGGTCTGCGGCGACAGC
The DNA here is from genome assembly GCA_045638185.1 of Oscillospiraceae bacterium. Lineage (GTDB taxonomy): Bacteria > Bacillota > Clostridia > Oscillospirales > Ruminococcaceae > UMGS1668. The sequence continues at coordinate 8,430 of JAZUAX010000123.1, forward strand.
TATCTCAAACCCAGAGTTGCAATCTGCGTTCCGTCAATAATCACCGACGTTGAACAGCGTGCGGTTGTTGATGCGGCCCTTGCCGCAGGCGCAAGAAAGGTTTTTCTTATCGAAGAACCCGTTGCAGCTGCAATGGGCGCAGGTCTTGATATTTCAAAGCCGGATGGAAGACTTATTGTTGATATCGGCGGCGGAACTTCCGACATTGCTCTCCTTTCCCTTTCCGGCGTTGTATGCAAACATTCCATAAAACTTGCGGGACAGCGTTTTGATGAAGAAATAATCCGCTATGTCCGCCTTCGTCACGGAATCCTTATAGGTGAAAGAATGGCTGAAGAAGTTAAGAAAAGCATCGGCACCTGCTGGAATTTTGATGATGACCGCACCTTTGAGGTCAAAGGCCGCAACCTTTTAACCGGCCTTCCGGGAAGAACAACTCTTCATTGGCAGGAACTTTCCGAGATTTTCTATGATCTTGCGGATCAGCTTGCCGCCGCAATTCAGAAAGTTTTCGAAAAAACTCCTCCTGAACTTGCCGGTGACGTTAAAACAAACGGAATCCTTTTAACAGGCGGCGGCGCAAGACTTCACGGTCTTGATAAATATCTTTCAAAACGTTTTAACCTTAAATGCGAAGTTGCCGAAAATCCGGAGGAATGCGTAGCGATCGGAACCGGAGAATCCTTTAATCTTCAGGGATATCTCCGCGACTGTATTTCCGAAGCAAACAACCGCCTTCACGGATAAATTTTCATAAGAAAGGACGTTTTATCATGGAAAAGAAAATGGGAAAAGCCGGCCTTCTCCGCCGTTTTATGCCCTATTATAAACCCTATCTTCCTACCCTTATTCTCGACCTTTTCTGTGCAATCCTCACCACACTTTGTGATATCGTTTTACCTATAATTGTAAGAACCATCACCAACGCAGCAACCGAGAATATAGGTTCCCTTACTATTCATATGATCCTTGAAATTGCGGGAATCTATCTTCTCCTCCGCGTTATTGACACCTGCGCAAACTATTTCATGGTAAATATAGGCCACCTTATGGGCGCACATCTCGAAGCGGATATGAGAAGAGATTTCTTTTCCCACCTTCAGGATCTCAGCTTCAGTTTTTACAGCAACAACAAAGTCGGCCAGCTTATGAGCCGCCTTTCAAAAGATCTTTTTGATGTAACCGAATTTTCTCACCATGCTCCGGAAGAGATCCTTATCGGAATTGTAAAGTTCGTTGCTTCGTTCATAATCCTTATGGGGGTTAACGTCCCGCTTACAATTTTCATCTTCCTGATGATTCCCTTCCTCGGATTCTTCATTCTTAAAATCCGCCACGAACTTGAACGTGCTTTTTATTGTGAGCGTTCACAGATAGGCGAAATCAACGCACAGATCGAAGACAGCCTTCTTGGAATCCGCGTTGTTCAATCCTTTGCCAACGAAGGAATCGAAAAGGAAAAATTCAAGAAAAACAACGAAATTTTCCTCGAAATCAAACGTAAAGCATACAAGGCTCTCGGAAAGCTTCATTGTGTAATCCGTCTTTTCGACGGATGTATGTATATCTCCGTTGTTGCGATGGGCGGAATTTTCCTTATGAACGGAAAAATAAATGCCGGCGATTACGTTGCATATCTTCTCTATACCACCGTTCTTTTGAACACCGTTTCCCGCCTTGCGCAGTTTATAGAAACGTTTATGCAAGGCTTTACCGGAATCGAACGTTTTTATGAAATTATGGATGTTGAACCGGAAATCACCGATTCTCCCAATGCAGAACCCATTGAAAACGTAACCGGTGAAATTACTCTTGAAAACGTTGCTTTCAGATATAACGATTCTGACGAAACTGTTCTTTCCGGAATCAATCTCCATGTAAATCCCGGCGATAACATTGCCCTGGTCGGCCCTTCCGGCGGTGGAAAAACCACCCTTTCAAACCTTATTCCCCGTTTCTACGATGTTTCCGAAGGAAAAATCCTTCTTGACGGAAGGGATATCCGCAGCATAACTCTTTCGAGCCTTCGCAACAATATAGGCGTTGTTCAGCAGGACGTTTATCTCTTCAGCGGTAGCATTTATGAAAACATCCTTTACGGAAAACCGGATGCTTCCCGTGAAGATGTTATAGAAGCCGCAAAACTTGCAGGCGCACACGAATTCATATCCGCACTTGAAAACGGATATGATACTTACGTCGGTGAACGCGGCGTTAAACTTTCCGGCGGACAAAAGCAAAGAATTTCCATCGCCCGCGTTTTCCTCAAAAATCCTTCCGTGCTCATTCTTGACGAGGCCACTTCCGCACTTGATAACGAAAGCGAAAGAATGGTTCAGAAGAGCCTTGAGCGCCTTTCCGAAGGACGCACCGTTTTCACCATTGCTCACCGCCTGAGCACCATCCGAAACGCAAAAACAATTCTGGTGCTCAATGATGAAGGAATTGTTGAACAGGGTAACCACGAGGAACTCATGGCTAAAAAAGGAGTTTATTATAACCTCCAGATGATGGCTGAAAGCTGAAAAAATACATAATAAAAAGGCACCGCAGAGCGGTGCCTTTTTTGTTGCATTACTGATTTTTCATTTGTTTTAAAAACAAGGCGAACGAGCATATAATTGTAAGCACAGCATATAACACGACCACTGCGAAATGTGTAGCAATATCTTCAAAATTTCCGCTTATTGCAGCTTTTTCAAGTTCTACCGCGTGAATAAACGGAAGTATTCCAGCTGCTTTTTCAAAAGTTCCGCCAACAAGCGAAATATCAAACCAAATTCCGGAGAGCCATGCGGAAAGATTTGTCAGCAAAGCTCCGCAAATTCCACCCACCTGTTTTACATTCAACATTGAACCACACAAAAGCCCAAGTGCAATATAAAAAGAGGCAACCGGTATTATCATAAAAAGTGCCAAAATAATATTTGCAGTAACCGGTAATCCTAAAAGAATCGCTGCAAAAAAGCAAACTGCACTTTGTGCAACAGCAATCGGCAAAATCGGAAACATATATCCAATAATAAAATCGACCGATTTAAGCGGTGCGGTATATAATCTTTGCAAAAATGAACTTTCCCGATCTCTTGCCACAAGTGTTGCTGAAAAAAGCGTCATAAATGAAAGACCGAATACTGCAATTCCCGAAGAAAGCCTTTCTATTTCGAAAAGTGAAACAGGAATGTTTTTTTGTATAGTGCTGAGAAGAAACAACAATATCAGCGGAAAACCGAGACCAAAAAAGACATTTAAAGGATCTCGCAAAATTTCTTTTGCACATCTTTTTGCAAAAGCTAGCATTTTCATTTTTTCTCCCCCCTTACTATTGAAACAAATGCATCTTCAAAATTTACTGCAGAAGTCATTTTTATAAGTTCCTGCGCCGTTCCAACGGCGAGAAGTTTTCCGTTTTTCATAATTCCTATACGGTCAGAAAGTATTTCGGCTTCCTCCATATAGTGCGTCGTCAATATTATTGTGGTTTTTCCTTTAAGTGTACGTATCATATCCCAAAGTTCGCTTCTTGCAACAACATCAAGACCAAGGGTCGGTTCATCAAGAAACAACACCGAAGGCTCACTTATTAGCGCCATTGCAATGCTTATCCTTCTCTGCCAACCGCCGGAAAGTTTTCCTGCTTTTTTGTCAAGTATGTTTCCAAAATCAAATTGCTTTGAAAGTTCTTTAATTTTTTCAATCCGCTTTTCTTTTGTAAATCCGTGGATTTCGCATATAAGTTCAAGGTTTTCCTTTACGGAAAGATTTGGGGCAACTGCCGTTTCCTGCGGGGAGACTCCTATTATGCCTTTGACTTTCAAGCCATCCTTCACAATACTTTTTCCTTCAATAAATGCGTCTCCAAAAGTTGGTTTTGTAAGGCATGAAAGCATTTTTATTGTTGTGGTTTTACCCGCTCCGTTTATTCCGAGCAAAGAAAACAGCTCTCCATGCTCTATCTCAATGTTCAGATCATCAACGGCAACCAAGCCTTTATATTTTTTCGTCAGATTTAAAGTTTTTATTGACGGCATAACAGACCTCCTTAATTTTAATTTGCAAATTTATTTTAACATTTTATTTTTTCAAAATGGTGTTTTTTACCTCATCGGTTGTTTATAGAGCACAATAGGCAGATAAACAATAAAAAAAGGCACCGCAGCGCGGTGCCTTTTTTGTTATTCAATTCTTGCAATAACGAATTTATCAGTCTGATAATTGATCACTCCCAATTTCCAAAGCTTCATATAGCGAAGTCTTTCCTGAAAAAAGGGAATCGGCTCTTTGAATTCACCATCCGTACCTTCCTGCATAACACGGAGAAGGCAGGCAAAATCTTTTACTTTATCAACGCCCATAGGAAAAGGTTCGTAACGATATTTATAATCCTCATTTACCCAGAGGAAACCTATGAGCGTTTTATCATAAGATACCTCGTATTTTTCCATAGTCTGTTATCTCATTATAATATAAGCCATGTATGCCGCATAAGCCAGAACGCAGACGATACCCTCGGTGCGGCTGGTTTTTTCCTTGGAACGGCAAAGGAAATACATCATAAGGGTTACACCGATGAGAATTGCGGTATCGATGAAAAGTTCGGAAGCAACGTTGATGCTTGTAAGAGCGGAAGCGGCGCCAAGGATAAAGAGAAGGTTGAAGATGTTGGAACCTACTACGTTTCCGAGAGCAAGTCCGCTGTCGCCTTTTCTTGCGGCAACAACAGAAGTTACAAGTTCAGGAAGAGAAGTTCCCATCGCTACTATTGTAAGACCGATAAGAGCTTCGCTCATTCCGAAAGCTGCGGCAATATCGCAGGCGGAATCAACAACAAGATCGCCACCGACTACAATTGCTGCAAGACCGCCGATTATGAAAAGAACGCTTTTAAGCGGAGAAAGGGTCTTTACCTCTTCCCCTTCGTCGCGGTTTTTCTTCGCTGCAAGAATGAGAACAACGATATAAGCGATCATCGTCGCAAGAAGAAGGATTCCTTCAAAAGTGGAAACTTTCATATCGAGCATCATAATAAGAACCGCAACCGTTGCGCCAAGACTCCACCAGATATCACGCTGCATGATGACTTTTTCGGTGGTCATAGGGCAGATTATTGCGGAAACGCCAACAACGATAAGCAAATTGAAAATGTTGGAACCGATTACGTTGCTGAGAGCAATATCGCTGCTTCCCGCAAGACCTGCAGAAATACTTACTGCAGCTTCCGGCGCACTTGTTCCCATTGCAACAATGGTAAGGCCTATTATTACCGAGGGAACTTTCAGAAGTTTTGCGACGGAAGAAGCGCCGTCAACAAAGAAATCCGCGCCTTTAATGAGAAGAATAAAGCCGATGATGAGAAATACATACATCATAAAACAAAAAAACCTCCGTTTTTCCGTAACGAAGGCAAAAAAATACAAGGCCTTTCATTACGGTTTTTGTAATAAAAAGTCTTGTTGTTTAATACATTATCCGGCCTTTTGGGCGTGATGACGAATAACATAACGCCCCGAAACCTTTTCAGCGCGCCAACTACTCCCTTAATGAATGATATGATAACATTTAAAATTGTGTTTGTCAAGAATAAATTTCCATAGTTAAATATGTATATTATATTACATATTTAACTATATAAAAAGGCACCCTTCCGGGTGCCTTTTGTTTTTCACTTAGCCGCAATGGGAAAATCCGCAGTCGCAGATGGTGCAGCCGCCTTCATGGCGAAGGAGTTTTCCGCATTCGGGGCAATGGAGCTTATCGTCATTTCCGAGAACGGGCTTGTTTGCCGGCGCAGGAACTGCGCCCTCAGCTTTTTTTGGTGCAGGTTCCTCCTCGGTTTCGGAAGTAAAACCGTTGGTGCCGAGCATTTTGCTCATCTTGATAATGGTTCTTGCGATAGCATCCGGGCAGGAAGTGCATTTAAGACCGGGCTGACGAACAGTGCTGGGGCAACGGATTCCTTTAAGCTGGGAAAGAATCTCGTCCTGGCTGATTCCTGCGCGAAGAGCAATGGAAATAAGTCTTGCAGTTGCTTCGCTCTGAGAAGGACAGCCGCCGCCTTTGCCGGTGCTGGTGAAAACTTCGCAAATTCCGTGCTCATCACGGTTAACGGTAATGAAGAGGCTTCCGCAGCCGATCTTCATCTTTTCGGTTGCACCCCAGGTAAGAGTAGGTCTCGGTCTCGGAATAATGGTGTTCATTGCGGGAACTTCCGGTTTTTCTTCCTCTTTATTCTGGGTTCCGATGGTAAGAACCTGGCTGTCACGGCTTCCGTCACGGTAAACGGTAGTGCCTTTGCATCCGAGTTTGTGTGCAAGGACATAAGCTTCCTTAACTTCTTCGCGGGTTGCGCTGTTGGGGAAGTTGATGGTCTTGGAAACAGCGTTGTCGGTATAGCGCTGGAATGCAGCCTGAATTCTGATATGCCATTCGGGAGTGATATCATGTGCGCAAACGAAAACTCTTCTGATATCTTCGGGGATTTCTTCAATATGAGCAAGAGTTCCTTCATCTGCAATACGCTGGATAAGTTCTTCGGAATAAATTCCGCGTTCTTTAAGTTTTTCAACAAGAAGGTCGTTGCAGACAAGAAGTTTGTCGCCATCCATTACGTTCTTAGTGAAAGCATATGCAAAGAGAGGTTCGCAGCCGCCGGAAGCATCCGCAATGATGGAAATAGTACCGGTAGGTGCGATGGTGGTGATGGTTGCGTTGCGGATCTCATATCTGTCTGCAAAAACAGATTCGTTCCATGCGGGGAAAGTTCCGCGTTCGAGAGCAAGTTCGATGGAAGCTTTGGTTCCTTCGCTCTGAATAAGGCTCATAACTTCTTCGGCAACTCTTTCTGCTTCAACGGAGTTATAAGGAACGCCGAGTTTAAGGAGAAGATCTGCAAAGCCCATTACGCCAAGACCGATTTTTCTGGTTTTTCTGGTCATTTCATCGATTGCCTGAAGCGGATAATGGTTAACGTCGATTACGTTATCGAGGAAATGGACCGCTTTATGTACGATATCGGTGATTTTATCATAATCGATGGAAAGGATTCCATCTTCTTCGCAAACGCAAAGTCCAAGGTTGATGGAACCGAGGTTGCATGCTTCATAAGGAAGAAGGGGCTGTTCTCCGCAGGGGTTGGTACTTTCGATTTCACCAAGAGCCGGAGTGGGGTTATAACGGTTCATCTCATCGATGAAGACGATTCCGGGCTCACCGTTGCGCCATGCTGCATCAACAATTTTTTCAAAAACTTCTCTTGCATCAAGAGTTCCGGTAACTTTTCCGTTATGGGGAGCAACAAGTTCATATTCGGTGCCGTTTTCAACCGCTTCCATAAATTTGTCGGTGATTGCAACGGAAATGTTGAAGTTGTTGATTTCGTTGTTGTTTGCTTTACAGTCAATAAATTTAAGAATATCCGGGTGGTCGATGCGGAGCATACCCATGTTTGCGCCGCGGCGGGTTCCGCCCTGTTTAACAGCTTCTGTTGCAGCGTTGAAAACCTTCATGAAGCTTACAGGACCGGAGGAAGTTCCGCCGGTGGATTTTACGATGGAGCCTTCGGGACGAAGACGAGAGAAAGAAAAACCTGTGCCGCCGCCGGACTGATGAACAAGAGCTGCATATTTTACGGTATCGAAAATCCCGACCATGCTGTCTTCAACAGGAAGAACAAAGCATGCGGAAAGCTGTCCGAGAGGACGGCCAGCATTCATAAGAGTGGGCGAGTTCGGCATAAACTCGCAGTTTGTCATCATATCATAAAATTCTTTTTCGGTGTTTTTGATTTCTTCTTCGCTTTTGCCGTAAGCAGCATCCGCACCCGCAACAGTGGAAGCTACTCTTTCGAAAAGTTCTTCAACAGTTTCGACAACCTTGCCGTTTTCTTTGGCAAGATATCTTCTTTCAAGAACGGTCAAAGCGTTCTGAGTAAAATTCATACCTTTTCCCCCTTTTATATTCTGACGGTTCCCTTTTGTTTGGAGCCTTCGGAAACCGATAATTTATCAAAAAGTGTCATAAGGTGACACAAAGATATTATAGCATAAATCAAAGCCTTTTGAAATACGGGAAAGCTTGTTAAAAGAAAAATATTTATAAAAAATCAAGGGAGCCTGAAGGCTCCCTTTTGTTTAAACATAATGATATTTTTTGCGGAATTTTACAAGACATCCCATAGCGATTATGAACGAAAGAATTTCAGCCGCAACCATTGACCACCAGATTCCGTCGATTTCCCAGATTTCCGGAAGAATGAGAACCGTTGCAACCTGAAACACAACCGTTCGCAAAAATGCGACCACAGCGGAAACAAGCCCGTTGTTGAGTGCTGTAAAGAAACCGGAAGCAAAAATATTGAATCCGACAAAGATAAATGCCACCGCACTTATAAGAACCGCACGTTTTGTCATTTCAAAAAGAACGGGATCATAGCCGACAAAAATTCCGGAAAGAGCATCCGCAAAAACAACTGTAAGTCCGCAAAGGGCTGCTCCTGTAATTCCCATTATTATCATACTTTTTTTGAAAAGATTTTTGAGTTCATAATGGTTCTGCGCTCCGAAGTGGTAACCGATTATCGGAGCCGCTCCGGTTACATAACCGAAAAGAATAGCAATAAAAATCCAGTTTGCATAAAGGAGAACACCATATGCGGCAACACCGTCTTCACCTGCAAAACGCATAAGCTGAAAATTATAAAGCATTGCTACAATATTTCCGGAAACATTTGAAACAAATTCGGAAGAGCCATTGGTACATGTCTTCCAGAAAACTTTTCCGACAAAAGGTCCTTTTCCAAGATGAAGAAGGCTGGAATTATGTTTTCTGAGAAAATAGACAAAAGGAATAATGGCGCCTATAAACTGACTTGCAATGGTTGCCAGCGCCGCTCCGGCAATTCCCCAACCGAGAATCGCCATAAAAAGCCAATCCAGGAACATGTTTCCGCAGCCTGCCGCCACAGTTACATAAAATCCGTAGTTAGGTCTTTCGGCTGTTATGAAAAAAATCTGAAACGCATTCTGGAGCATAAAAAACGGAATTCCGGCAAAGATTATAGACCCATAGATAACGCAGTTTTCGATCATTTCCTCCCCTTCTGCTCCGAGAAGAATGGAAACCGGGCGCACCATCGCAATTCCGAGCACGGCGATTATAATTCCGAGCACGATGCTCACATAAATGAGCATGGAAAAATATTGGTTTGCTTTTTCTTTTTCGCCTTCGCCGAGAGTTTTTGAAACAACCGCATTTCCGCCTGCGCCGATCATAAAACCTAAGGCACTGAGAACAGCTATAAAAGGATATATAAGGTTAAGCGCTGCGAAGGGAGTTTTTCCTACAATATTTGAAACAAAAAGTCCGTCAACAATTCCATAAATGGAACCGAAAACCATCATTGCAACAGAAGGAAAAACAAAGCGCAGAAGTTTTTTATAAGTAAAATGCTCGCAAAGCTGAATCCTCATTCGTTTTCTCCTTTTATTTTTGAAAATTCATTTTTAAGTATCTCATAATACTTCTGAGTTATGCGAATGGTTTCGTTTTGTTCCTCTTCAGAAAGAGCTTCAAAAGCCTTGCGTTCGGCCTCGATAAGCTTTCTTACGGTTCGCATTGCAAGAAATTTTCCTTTTTCGGTAAAAATAAGAAGCTTTTCGCGGGAATTTTCCGGAGAAGGAGCAATATCGATTATTCCTTCCTCAACAAGTTTTTTTACAGCGGAATTTATCGTTTGTTTATTTTCGTACCAATCGTCGCAAATTTCCTTTTGAGTGCAGGGTCTTCCGAAATAATAAAGCGACCAGATTATCATGATCTGACCCTTAGCCATTCCAAAGCGGTTTAAGGCTCCGTTCCATTCGTCGTCGGTCTTCCTTCTTATCGACTGATAAAGTTCATATCCTTCCAAAATAAAACGCTCCTTTCAGCGCAAAGTCCGAAATCATACCGCAGTATTATAGTACGATTTCGGACTGTTGTCAACGTTTTATTGACAAATTTTTCTCTCTGTGATATATTCTCTCTATAAGCTTTCGGCGTTTCTATATCAAACGTCCGAAGGCGTTTTTTATGCTTTTTTAGGAGATGTCTTGATGAAAAAACCTGTTTTTTATACTGAAATTTCATATGTTCTGGCAATTCTTTTCATAGCTTTCGGCGTCGCTTTTGCAGCAAAAGCCGGTTTTGGTGTTTCTATGATCGCCGCACCGACCTATACTTTCCATCTTTGGCTTACTCAATATACAGAAGTTTTCTCTCTTGGAACTCTCGAATATATCTTCCAGGGAATTATAATAGCAACCATTGCTCTCCTTGTAAGAAAGTTCAAAATTTCCTACCTCTTCAGCTTTGCAACATCTGTTTTTTCCGGGCTTGCAATTGACCTTGCCTTCTGGGTAACAGCTCCCATCGTTGCAGACAGTATGATTTTCAGAATCGTTCTTTTTGCAGCAAGTATCCTCACCTGCGCTTTCGGTGTTTCATGCATCTTCCATGCATACATTTCTCCTGCCGGAAACGAGCTTTTTGTAAAGGAATTTGCAGCTCATTTCGGAAAAGATATTCATAAAATCAAAACCATTTATGATATCAGTTTTCTTGGTCTCAGCGTTGCTCTAAACCTCATCCTTTTCCGCGGATTTGTCGGAATCGGAATAGGAACTCTTATCACCGCGTTTCTGAACGGACCGACAATTTCCATGTTTGCACATTTTCTTGAAAAACACTTCGAATTCAAATCTGCTTTTCCGAAACTTGAAAAAGTTTTTGAAAAATAAAAAAAGGGAGCCGAAAGGCTCCCTTTTCTTATTTGCTGTGATCGGTAAAATCTTTATCAACGTCAATAACAGCAAAAAATCTTTTATCTGTTTCATGTATTTTGTTTGCTATAATATCAACAATCTCCTCGTCGCTGTATTTATATCTGTAAGGAACAACTATATCAAAAATCACGTTTGTGTGGGTGGGGCCGCTTACCATTCTGAAATCGTGGAAGGTGATTTTTTCATCGATTTCAGCAATAATTCCGGCAACCTCTGCTTTCATCTGCGCGGTAAGTCCGTCGCGGACATCAACAGGATCCATATGGATCGTTGCAAGACATCCCGTTTCGCGCATGATATCGTGTTCAATATTATCTATTGTATCGTGGATCTCAACAAAGTTTCCGTCGGAAGGAACTTCCGCATGGAGGGAAATGAAAACTCTTCCGGGACCGTAGTTATGAACTATCATATCATGGATGCCGATCATTCCTTCATGGGAAAGAACGATTTCCTCAACATTTTTGCAAAATTCAGCATCCGGAGGAGTTCCGAGAAGGGAATCTATGGTTTCTTTTGCAGAGGAAATTCCGGCGAACATAATAAATCCGGCAACCGCAAGACCGACCCAGCCATCAATAAGTATTCCGGTTTTAACGGTAAGAACTGCCGAAAGGAGAACCGCCGCAGTGGAAACAGTATCAGAAATGCTGTCTGTTGCCGTTGCGCGAAGGGCTGCGGAATCTATCTTCTTGCCGATGGAACGGTTATAAATGAACATATAGAATTTTGCAAGAATGGAAATTCCAAGAATTATAAAAGTAAGCGCAGAATATTCAACTTTTTCAGGAGCAACGATTTTTCCGATGGAATCACGTCCAAGTTCAAAACCCATCATAATGATGACCATTGAAATTATAAGGCTGGAGATATATTCAAATCTTCCATGGCCGAAAGGATGGTGCGGATCCGGTTTTTGGGAAGCAAGGCGGAATCCGATGAGGCTTATTACGGAAGAACCCGCATCGGAAAGGTTATTGAACGCATCTGCCGTTACTGCAACAGATCCGCTTAAAAAACCGGCAATGAATTTTCCTGTAAAAAGGAGGAGATTTATTACAATTCCGACTATTCCGCAAAGATAGCCATAGACGGAACGGACTTCCGGATCTTTATAATTTTCGTAATTTTTAATAAATAATTTTGAAAGAAGTTTTATCATAAATTTTTCTCCGTATGTATAAAATAATCCCGCCCGTACGGACGGCTATTTTTTTATCAATATCCGCGATAATCCGCTTCCACAGCCTCAACACGTTCGTTATATTCATCGCGCTCCATCATTCCGGCCTCATAAAGACTTTTAAGTTGATCAAGGCGGTGTTTTCTTTCGGAAACAGCGTCTTTTGCATGCATCTGATGCACCTGACGGTCATAATTTGCATTTTTGGGTTGGTTGCTGGTAGGAGAAGATTCTCCGAAAGTGTTTTTGAACATGTTTATAAGAGGCACCGCAACAAACACGATTATTACAACTATAATCGGAAGAACAAACATAATATTGAACATAAAAACGCCTCCTTATATCATTTTGTCTTATGTTTTTATTTTATCATATTATTTCCGTTTTGAAAATATCTTTGCTTTAAAAACAAAAAAATTCACTTGTAAAAGGCTTTTTTTTATGATACAATAGCTTCTGTTATGGGGGCGTAGCTCACCTGGGAGAGCGCGACATTCGCATTGTCGAGGTAACCGGTTCAAGTCCGGCCGTCTCCACCATAAAAACCACATTTGTCCGTTA
>JAZUAX010000124.1:0-22826 GCA_045638185.1 Oscillospiraceae bacterium
GACGGCATGCCTCATTTCCCAGTTTGGCCCGGCTTTGAATACAACTATGACGAAAACCACGACGCAGTTGTTGAAAGCACCCTCGGTTATGACGATGACAGCTTCCTTGCAGCAATCAACCGCCGGCAGTCCAAACGTGAACGCGGCGACGGTTACAAAATGGGCAGTGGCACCTGGGCTTCTGAAGCTGACAAATTCGAAGAAATCTTCGTTGGCATGGCCATTGAAGAAGCTGAAGAATGGTTCGCAAAATACTGCTCTGACCTCAACGGCAGACCTCTTAAAGAACCCGGCGAAAACACCAAAGACGAAGACAGAGCTAAATTTGAAGCTCTTACCGACGAAGAAAAAGCAATGCTCGTTGACGTTACTGCAACCGCAACCATGTCCCTTAACGACGGTCACGGCAACATCCTTGCAGCAATCCGTGATGCAGTTGAAGCTTGCAAAAACGTTGACATCACTGTTGGCTGATAAATAACGAATAATCGTTTTTGTGATATTCCCAACAAAAAAGAAAACACCCGGCAATGCGCCGGGTGTTTTCTTTTTTTATATGTTTTGATAAATTTTTCTCAAACTCAGGACACAGCAATTTATGCGTCAGGATATGAACCGGTTTGATAAAGCCGATGCAGGGGATTTTTAAGATAATCACATTTCCCTTGTTTTTAATTAAAGTCTATAGCTTTTGATAAAATCTTTATAGAAAACGACACATTCGCCTATATTTTCAATGGATATACATTCATTTGCACCATGGATGGAGGCGAACTGAGATTTATTAAGATCTATCGGAGCAAAACGGAGGATGTTTTCGGCAACGTCTGTAAGTCTTCTTGCATCGGTTCCGGCTGTTAAAAGGAAGGGTGCCACGGCAACATCCGGGAAATTTTTACGGAGAAGATTTTCGATGTTTTCGAATGCTTTTCCGTTAAAATCGGTTGGTCTGCAATAATCTCTGAGAGTCTCTTCGATTTCGATTCCGTATTTTTTGCCGATTTTTCTGATTTCTTCAAGACCGCGGTAAAGATTTTCCTCCCTTATGCAGCGCAGATACATTGTTGCTTCGGCTTCTTTTGCTCCGGAATTTTCTGTGCAAGTTTTAGTGAAGGAAACAGAGGTAGTAAGCATTGCGCTTGCGGCAGGGATACCTGACATTATTTTTTTGATAACAGGTGAAAAAACAGAAACGTTTCCGAAAAGGAAGTTCATGGGAAAGGACATATAGGGGACATGGCGTTCAAAAGTTGCCTTAACTTCCGGATAGAACTCGGGTTTGAAAATTTTTTTGCTTTTTTGGGAAACTTCGGTTACAAAAAAAGAAATGCGCTCCGCGGGGGTTGCTTTTGCTTTGGCAAAACTTCCGTGGCCGCTTTGATTTTCGGAAACGGTTTTGCAGCGGAAAAGGTGGCGGCTTTTTTCATGAACGGCAACAACTGCGCTTTTGCATTTAACTCCGGGAATCATTCCTTCGGTTATGGCGCCGCCTTCATCCAGAACGGTTTCGAAAAATATTCCCTCTTTTTTAAAATATTCCGCAGCAAGAACCATTCCGTCGCCGGAACATTCCTCGTTGTTTGAAGAGCCGATATAGAGGTTTATTCCTTCGAAATCAAATCCTTCGGAAAGGAGTTCCTCAACAGCCATAAGTTCAGCAAACAGAGGAGTTTTGGTATCGATGGAGCCTCTTCCGTAAAGAAAGCCTTCTTTTTCGAAGGCGGAAAAAGGTTCTGTTTCCCAGGCGGGACCGCCGTCAACAACGTCGTGATGGGACATAATAAGGATGTTTTTCTTCGGATTTCTGCCTTCGATAAGATAGAAGAAACATCCGCTTCCGAAAACAAGTTTTTTGGCTTTTTCTTTTATGTTCGGAAAATTTTCATCGATTACGGAATAGAATTTTTCAAATTCCTCCTTGTTTTCGCCGTTTTCGGTAAAAACGGTTTTGCAGTTTATCATTTTGGAAAGGATTTTTGAATATTCGCTGCATTTTTCCAAAGAAACGTTTTTTCGGGTTGTTGTTTTGTTTTCCATAGAGGTTTTCTCCCGTTTTTTATTTCATTTCACATTCGAATAAATAGGATCCGCCGGCTTTTACGGTAATTTCAGTTTCGCCGTTTTCTGTTTTTTCGGAACAGAAAGGAACTCCGAAAAGTTCTTTTCCGAGGGATTCTGCACCGAGAGCCCCGAGAGAGAGACTTATTTTTTTATCCTGTTCTTCGGTGGAGATTATTCCGACAAAAACTTTGTTTTCATCAAAGCGGGCAAAGGAGGTGATTCTTCCCTCGGAATAAATGAACTTAAAACTTCCGCAGCGGAGAGTTTCGTTTTCCTTGCGGAGATTTATCATTTTGCTGTAAAGGCGGTAATTTTCGGAGTTCTTGAAATCTCTGCTCCAGGGCATTGGATAGCGGCAGCCTTCCATACTTTCGAGGGTGCCTTCGATTTCTGCTTCATCGCCGTAATAAATTGAAGGTGCGCCTGGAAGAAGAAACTGGAAAATAACGGCGCCGCGGTAGGCTTCTTTGGTTATTTTGGGATTATTGTGAAGGCGAGGAGTATCATGGCTGTCGAAAAGATTGAATTGATTTTCCCAGAGAACAGAGGGGATTTTTGAAAAATGTTCCATAACCCGGTTTTCAAAATCCTTCGCAGTCATTTTATATGGAATATCACGAAGGAGAGGCTGATCGGCCATGAAAAGATCCGGTTCGCCCAGGAACTGACGGATTGCTCTTCCGCAGCCGTAATAGTTCATGGGAGAATCCCACTGGTCACCCTGAAGATGTTCGGAACAATCGCCCCAATCTTCCGCAAGGATATAGGCATCTGGGTTGACGGATTTTATTTCAGAACAGATTTCAGGCCAAAGTTCCTTATCAAGCTGGATTTCGTTGTTGCGCAGGAAAATATCTGCAACGTCAAAGCGCCAGCCATCGATGTTATATGGTGCTTTAAGCCATTTTTTGAGCACGGAATCCTCCGCCTTATAAATTTTTTGGCGAAGGGATTCGGAGGTATAGTTAAGGGTGGGCATGGTTTCCACATTGAACCAGGAAAGATAGCTGTTGTTTTCGCCAAAGAAATAGTAGCCGCGTTCTTCGGAATCCGGGTTGTTATATGCTCCAACGGATTTTTCGAACCATTGGCAGTCGCGGTTGAACCATTTGTGATCTGTTCCGGTGTGGTTTATGGAAATATCGAGCACGAGTTTCATTCCGTTTTCATGCAGAGCGGTGCTCAATTTTTCGAGAGCTTCATCACCACCAAAATGGGGGTCGATGTGGAAATAATCTATGCAGTCGAATTTATGAACAGAGGGAGCGACGAAGATTGGATTGAGATACAGGGCGGTTACGCCGAGCTCTTTAAGATACGGGATTTTCTCAATTATACCTTCAAGATCGCCTCCGTGAAAATCCAGACAGTGTCCGTGCTCATAATCGAGAGGAACATCCTCCCAGTTTTCGATTTTTATTGTGCTGAAGCCGTTTTGGGAATATTCATCGGTTTTTACGTCGTTTTCTTTGTTTCCGTTACAGAAACGTTCCGGAAAGATCTGATAGAAAACGGAATTTTTTACCCATTCGGGTTTCTGATAATTTGCGATGAGCACGAAGTCATGGCTGTGATTGGGGATATAGGTCGTTATTCCATTTTGAGTATAGTAATAAACCGTATCTTCGGTGATTATATAGAACTGATACTGCAGATGTTTTTCGGAAACTTTGAGTTTGGTTTCGTAATAAATAAGGCTGTGTTCGGTTTTGAGCACGGACATTTCCTGAAAATAATCAATTCCGTTAGGAAAAGAAAGAAGGAGCACGTGTTTTACAGGCGCGTGCTCGGACAACCTTAAACGGATTTTAACGGTTTCTCCGAGTTTTGGGGAAGGGTTGCTTACAAAAGTTTTTGTTCCGTCGCTGTGGATACTTTTAAGCCATTTTTCCAATGAATAATACCACCTTTTGGAAATTTGTTATAAATCAATTAAAACATATTTCCATTGGTTTATCAAGAAAATGTTCTTATTCAAATTGGAGAAAAATTATGTTATAATCTATTTAAAAAAATGAAGGGGGAAAAAGGATTGGCTTTTGATTTTTCTTTTTATTCACCAACAAAGGTTTTGTTTGGAAGAAAAACCGAAGAAAAAGTTGGAAAACTTGTTAAGGAATTCGGCGGAAAAAGAGTTCTTTTACATTACGGAAACGGAAGCGCAGTCCGTTCCGGACTTATTGAAAAAATAAAAAGTTCTCTTGATTCGGAAGAAATTTTTTATGTTGAGCTGGGTGGAGCTGTTCCGAACCCAAGGCTTTCGCTCGTTTATGAGGGAATTGAAATCGGGAAAAGAGAAAAAATAGATTTTGTGCTTGCCGTTGGCGGAGGAAGTGCGATAGATTCCGCAAAAGCCATTGCTTACGGTCTTGCAGAACCGGAAAAGGACGTATGGGAACTTTATCTTCACAAGAGAACGCCGAAAGCATGTTTGCCTTTGGGAACGGTTATAACGATTGCTGCTGCAGGAAGCGAAACCAGCGCAAGCAGCGTTATTACAAATTCCGAAACAGGAGAAAAACGTTCCTGCAACAGCGATCTTTCCAGACCTAAGTTTGCTGTTATGGATCCGGAACTTACTTTTGGACTTCCGGATTATCAGACCCAGGCCGGCTGTGCAGATATTATGATGCACACTATGGAAAGATATTTTGTAAACGGCGGAAATATGGAGATAACCGACGAAATTGCCGAAGGACTTTTAAGAACTGTTATCAGAAATGCGCTTGTTCTTAAAAATGATCCTTTGAATTACGAAGCAAGAGCGGAGGTTATGTGGGCAGGAAGTCTTTCTCATAACGGTCTTACAGGCTGCGGAACAGATGGCGGAGATTTTATGTCCCATAAAATTGAACATGAGCTTGGCGGAATGTTTGATGTTACCCACGGAGCGGGACTTGCGGCAATCTGGTCCAGTTGGGCAAGATATGTTTATAAAAATTGTCTTCCGCGATTTGTTAAATTCGCTGTAAAAGTTATGGAAATTGAACCAGCGGAAAACGACGAAAAAACAGCTCTCCTCGGAATTGAGGCTATGGAGGCTTTTTACAGAAAAATCGGAATGCCGATAAATCTCAGGGAACTTGGGGTTGAGCCTACTGATGAAGAGATTGAAAAAATGGCAGAGGGCGTTATGAAAGCTTGCGGAAAACCTTCGGGTTCGGCAAAAGTTCTTGATAAAAAGGATATAATTGAAATTTATAAAATGGCAAAATAAAAAAAGCCTCCGGATTTCCGGAGGCTTTTTTGTTTTATTCGGTTCAAAGAATGGCAAGTATGCTTGCTTTTATTCCCGTTTCGATGGTACGGGAGATTATTTTTCCATTTTTGAAAAATACCATTGAAGGAACGTGTTTTATATTCAATTCTGCGGAAAGTTCGGGGGAATCGTGGGCGTTCATTCTGACGACTTTTATATCTTCTCTTTCGGAAGCGATTTCTTCGGCAATATTTTTAGAGTTTCTTCCGGACCAGGGCGCCCAGATATCCAGAAGGACGGGCTTTTCGGATTCGAGAACTTCTTTTTTAAAGCTGTGTTTGTTTATATTGATAACGGACATTTTTCGCCCTCCTTTACTTTTGGTTTGATTATATTATATTCGGATAAGGAAGATTTTTCCGTGATTTTGTCACGGTTTGAAGATTTTTTTATTATATTGCAAAAAAACTTCCGAAGGGTTATTATATAATCAGAATTTGTTTTTTTGGAGGCGGTTTCCGGTGCTTTGCAAAAAGATCGAAAAAGATTTTCTGGATATTCTTGAGGAAGAACTTATTCCGGCAATGGGCTGTACAGAACCTATTGCGCTTGCTTTTGCATCCGCAAAGGCAAAAGAGATCCTCGGAGAAATTCCGGAGAGAATTATTGCAAAATGCAGCGGAAATATGATAAAAAACGTCCGCTGTGTAAACATTCCGAATTCCGGAGGAATGACGGGAATTGAAGCTGCCTGCGTTTTGGGGGCTCTTTGCGGCGACGTTTCGAGAGAGATGGAAGTTCTTGAAGCGGTAACTCCGGAAGGACTTGAGAAAGCTGTTGGATTTATTGAAAACGGAAAATGCCTTGTGGAATATCTGGAATCGCCTATTCCGCTTCATTTTATAATCCGCCTTGAATCGGGGGAAAATTTTGCAGAGGCAGAAGTTCGCCACAGCCATACAAATATAATCCGTCTTTCGAAAAATGACGAAATAATCTTTGGCAAGGAAGACATCGGAGAGATGGTTGCTTTTTCCGAAAGGAACAAGCTTTCTGTTGAAAATATTTTTGCATTTGCAAACGAGGTTGAACTTTCCAAAATTGAAAAATTTGCGAAACGTCAGATCGAATGCAATATGGCCATTGCAGAAAAAGGAATGGAAGGCGGTTATGGAATCGGCATTGGAAAAGAGATGCTTGAAATGAACCCCGGTTCCGTTTTTACTAAAATGAAGGCATTTGCGGCTGCGGGTTCCGAAGCAAGAATGTGCGGTTGCAATATGCCGGTTATAATAACTTCCGGAAGCGGAAACCAGGGAATCGCATCTTCCGTTCCGGTTATAGTTTATGCAAGGGAAAAGGGAATTCCGGAAGAAAAAATGTTCCGTGCTCTTGCATTTTCAAGTTTGCTCACCGTTTTCCAGAAGGAATATATCGGAAAACTTTCGGCATTCTGCGGTGCAGTTTCCGCAAGCTGCGCGGCCGGTGCTGCGATTACATATATTGACGGAGGAACGGTCAAACAGATTAAGGATACCATTGATAATACCATGGCGGATATTCCGGGAATTATCTGCGACGGCGCAAAATCTTCCTGCGCGGTAAAAATTGCTTCCGCTCTTGATGCTTCGCTTTTTGCACATGTTCTTGCGATGAAAGGAAAAGTTTATGAGGCAAACACCGGAATTATCCAGAGCGACGCAGGAAAAACTATCCGCAGCGTAGGATATATCGGAAAAGTCGGAATGAAACAAACGGATTCGGAAATTGTTAAAATGATGATAAATAATTAAAAAAAGCCTGCCGGAAACGGCAGGCTTTTTTGTTATATCAATATTTCTGGCGGCATTCCACAACTTTTCCGAAAATTCTGACCGGAAGTTTTTCAACATCCTCTTTTGAATAGAAAATAGGTTCATAGGAAGGATTGAAAGGCTGGAGAAGGATTCCGTTGCTGAGGAACTGGACTTTTTTAACGGTTGCTTCACTTCCGTCCACCATTATTACGGCGATTTCGCCATGTTCAACGCTGCTTTGGACACGGACGATTACGACGTCGCCGTCATACATTCTGGGTTCCATGCTGCTGCCCTGGATTTTAAGGGCGACATAATCTCCGGAGGAAGCCATTCCGGAAGGGATTTCTTCATAATCGAGGATATTTTCAACGGCGGTTATGGGAATTCCGGCGGCAACTTTTCCGAGAACGGGAATTTTTATTCCGACAACGGAATTTCCGCTGCGGTCGAGAGCTTCGCCTTTTCCGAGCAGAGTGTTCATATTAACTTTGAAATAATCGGCAATTTTTTCAAGGGTCTCAAAATCCGGTTCGCGCTGGCCTCTTTCATACATTCCGACGGTGCTGGGAGCAACGCCAAGTTTTTTTGCAAGTTCGCTTTGGGTAAGGTTATTATCTTTTCTGAGATTTTTAAAAACGATGCTGAATTCGGACACTTTTGAAAACTCCCTTTTTCATAATGATTTCATCATAAAGATACCACGATTTGTGGAATTTGTCAAGTGCTGGTGCAAAAATGTCACACATAACGTGTTGACAGAACGGAATTTGAGTGGTATATTACGAATTGCACAAAACGTGTTGTTTGTTTGAAAACGTTTTTTTCAAAAGAAAAGCCGGACGGAAAATTCTGATGCGTTGGCAGAGCTTTTTTTGAGAAGAAGACAAAATAAAAGATGCATTTTAAGAAAAAGGGACTCTGCCGGTTATAAAAATCGGGAATTCAGGCGGGAGCAGCTTTTGCTCATAATTATCGGAGCATTTTTTTAAAAGTATTTACAAAAACCAACAACACGATTCGTGTTAATGTTTGCCCTTTGGCGGATTGGATGTGGTTTTTTGGCAAAAGAAATTTAGAAAAGAGGGGAAAGGAAAAAATGGCGCTTAGCGAAAAGATGGAAAAATTCTGCGAGGAATATATTTCCGACTATAACCCGATGAGAGCGGCGCTCAGGGCCGGTTACAAAAAGGCAAGTGCAAGAGCTTACAGCTACAGGCTTATGAAAGACGAAAAAATTGTTGCAAGGATCTGCGAACTTCAGGAGGAATATATAAAAAACAGCCTTCTGGATAACAAAAACCGTGTTCTCCGAGAGCTTTGGGAAATGTATGAAAGAGCAGTTCAGGCAAAACCGGTGGAAATCTGGGATAAAGAGCTGAAGGCATATGTTCCCACAGGGGAATATCAGTTTGACGATAAGATTGCGATGAAATGCCTGGAAGCTATTGCAAAGCTTGGCGGAATGCTTTCCGAAAAGGAGAACGTTCCGCAGAAAAAGGAAAGTTTTGAAATTGTTGTAAGGGTGGATTCCGATGAAAACTGAAATTGTTCTTTTTCCGAAACAAAAAGAATTTCTGGATTCCACAGGAAGGGCGGACGAAGTTCTTTACGGCGGAGCCGCAGGAGGCGGAAAAAGTTACGGTCAGCTTTGAGATGCTCTTGTTTACGCTATGAAGTACCCGAAAAGCAAACAGCTGATTCTTCGAAGAACTCTTCCGGAGCTTGAAAAAAGCCTTGTAAGGGTTGCGTTGGAGCTTTTTCCAAAGGAGATTTACAAATATTCGGAATCGAAGCACATGGGAACTTTTATCAACGATTCGGTGATAGATTTCGGATACTGCGACAGCGAAACGGACGTTTACCGCTATCAGTCTGCGGAATATGACGTTATACGTTTTGATGAGCTTACCCATTTTACAGAGCAGATGTATCTCTATCTTATGTCGAGACTTCGCGGTGTTTCGGATTTTCCGAGAGCGATGAAAAGTTCCACGAATCCCGGCGGAATCGGGCATTCATGGGTCAAAGCGAGGTTTATTGATATCGGTGAGCCGGGGAAGATTCATAAAACAAAAAGCGGAAAAAGGCTTTTTATTCCGGCAACGGTTTTTGAAAACAGGGCTTTGATGAAAAACGATCCTGCTTATGTGAAAAGGCTTGAAAACCTTTCTGAAAAAGACCGAAGGCAGCTTCTTGAAGGGGATTGGGACACCAACGACGGGCAGTATTTTTCCGAATGGAGAAGAGAACTCCATGTTTGCGAACCTTTTCTTATCCCTAAAAACTGGCGGAGATATTTTGCCATGGACTATGGGCTTGATATGCTTGCGGGATATTGGATTGCGGTGGACCCTTTTGATAATGCCTATGTTTATCGTGAGGTTTATAAGAGCGGACTTATAATCAGCGAAGCGGCGAAGAAGATTCTGGAAGCAGAGGGGAATGACCTTCCGGAAATTTATATTGCGCCGCCGGATATGTGGAACCGAAGACAGGACACCGGAAAAAGCGTTGCGGAACTTTTTCTGGATTATGGTATACCGCTTTTTAAAGCCAGTAACGACAGAGTTCAGGGTTGGTACAGCCTTAAAGAATGGCTGCATCCGAGAATTGATGAATTTGGAGAAAGGAGACCGAAACTTCGGATTTTTTCAAACTGCACCGAGGTTATAAGAACGCTTCCGGCGCTTGTTTTTGACAGCCGAAATCCGAATGATGTCGGAGATAAGGTTCACGAATATACCCATGCGGCGGACGCTTTGCGCTATTGGGCTTCCGCAAGACCCATGCACAGCATTGAAATTGCGGAGGAGGAAACGGATTTTGAAAAAGAGATTGAAAACTTTTTGGAATTTGGAAACGGGAAGGAGAATTGAATGAGAAAAAAAAAAGAGGAAGAGATTTTTCTTGAAGAACTTTTGGGAAAAAGTTTTGAAAAGGAGGAAAAACCTTTTGACGAAGACAAACTTTTCGAAAAAGAGGAATTTGAGCAGGAAGAGAACTTTGAACAGGTCGAAAATTCTGCTTTTGAAAAAGCGCTTCTGGATTTTGCGAAGGCAATTGGAAAGGAACCGGAAAAACTTTCAGAAATCTTAAAAAAAGGAGAAGAATTTGACGAACTTTCCGAAAAATTCGGAAAAGCAAAAGGTGATTCGGAAGTTTTTGAAAAGCTTGCGGAAATCAGAGGAATTTCCAAAGAAGAAATCAAGGAGGAGATCCTCTGGGCACTTGAAAAAGCGGTTTTTGAAAAAACCGTTGCGGAAATTACTGAGTCGAACCCTGGGATGAACAGAAAAACCGCCGAAGAACTTGCTAATTTTCGCCTTGAGGTAAAAAAGGCAAAACAGCGGAAACCGGAAGAGGACGCGAACGAAAAAATGCTTTTTGAACTTGAAAAATTTCTCGCATCACATTCCGGCGAAGGAATTGAAAAACTTCCGGGCGGAATTGTTGCGGAATGGGAAGGCGGAATTCCTCTTGAAACCGCTTTTGAAAAAAACAGACTTTTTAAAGAAAACAAAAAGCTTCTTGAAGAAATTGAAAAGATGAAAGAAGAGAAAGAAAGAGAAGCCCACAAAAATTATGCAAGAGAACACAGCCCCGGAAGCGCAACTTCTGCCGCAGGGATCGTTGGTGTTGATGAATTTGTTGAAGGGCTTTTTAAAGAATATTAAGAAAAACCTTTCGCAGAGCGAAGGTTTGATTTATGAAAGGAGAATTTTAAATTATGGCAGTTAATCTTGCTGGAAAATATGCTAAAGAACTTGCGCAGGCTTTTACCCAGAAATCTTTTGTTGATGGAATTGCCTGCAAGGATTATGAATTTACCGGTGTAAAAAATCTCAAAGTTTACACCGCGGTTTCTCAGGAACTGAACGATTATAAACGCAGCGGCACCAACCGTTACGGCGAACCCAAAGAGGCACAGGATACCGTTCAGGATATGATTGTTGAGAAGGACCGTTCCTTCTCCATTACCGTTGATAAAGGTAACAACGCAGAACAGATGGGCGCAAAGGAAGCTTCCAAAATCCTCAATATTGAAATGAGCGAACAGGCTATTCCCGAAATGGACAAATATGCGCTTCGCAAATTTATCGATTATGCAGGTACCGTTGAACCCATTGCCGAAGCACCCACCGAGGATACTATTGTTAAAATGATTTCCGACGGAATGGTAAAAATGGGCAACAAAAAAGTTCCTGCAGAGGGAAGATATATTTTCATTGGCTGGAGCTGGTTCGGAATGCTCCGACTTTCCAAACAGTTTATCGGAGTCGAAGCTCTTGCAAAAGAAGCTCTTGTTAAAGGTGCAGTAGGTACTTTTATGGGTGCGCAGGTTGTAACTGTTCCGGACGATTATCTTATGAAGGGTGAAAACAGGGCATATTTCCTTATTGTTTATAAAAACAGTGTTCTTCAGCCCAAAAAAGTCCAGGATTATTTCATTAAAGAGAATCCCGCAGGTATCAACGGCGCTCTTATCGAAGGACGTTTTATCTATGATGCATTTGTAATTGGTGCAAAATGTGACGGTGTTTATGCTGCCGTTGAAGGAAACAAGGTTCAGGTTGCTCCCAAATTCAGCATTTCCGGAAACAACCTTGTTGTAACTTCTGCGGGTGCAAACAAAATCCGCGTTACCACCGACGGCACCGACCCCAGATTCAGCGAAACCGCGGTTGAAACCACCAGCGGCGGCAGCGTTGCTCTTGCGGCAGGAACTTATAAAGCAAAAGCAGTTGCATTTAACGATGATCTCTTTACTTCCGCAGTGGCGGTTGATGAAGAAAGAACTGTTGCTTAAAAAATCCGGCGGGGAATTTTTCCCGCCGGTAATCTGATTTTTTCTGAAAGGAGAAAAATATGAAGGAGATCAAGAAAATTTTTTATCCTGATTCGGTCGGAAGCCTTGGAAAAGACCCTGAGGTAAACCAGAAACAGGAGGAAGCTGAAATTGCAATTGAGGATCTGAGAAACAAATATGCAGCAAAGGTAAGGGAACAGTTTGAATCTTCTGCGAAGAAGCTGAGAGAAGAAAGAGATAATGCTTTGAGAGAAAACTGGATTTTACAGCAGCAGGCGGAAGCGGCGTTTCCCGAGCAGATGGCAGCAGCGGGAATTAACGGCGGAACTTCTGAAACGACCCTTGCAAATATGAAGGCAAAATTTCAGGGAGACAGAAACGATATCGAAAGCGGATTTATGGATAATCTGGGAGATCTTTCTGCAAAAAATCTTGAAAACAACGCAGAAATGGAAAGAAACATTAACGAACGCTGGCTGGAATATCTTCTTTCTCTTGCAAAAATGGAGGAAGAAAGCAGATATAACGGATTTAAAAGGTAAAAAGGAGTGATTTTATGCCGGCTGCAATAAATTTTAAAAATACGGCAATGCCGGAAAAAAAGATTCTTGAGATAACTTCCTTTGCGGGAATAGATCTTTCTTCCGCACCAGCGGATATTGACAAAAGAAGAAGTCCGGAAGCTCCGAACATGATGCCGGATTCCCAGGGAAACCCGGTCAAAAGACCGGGTTTTGATCTCTTTGGGGAATTTTCCGGAAGGATAAACGGAAGCTTTAAATTTGGAGAAAAAAGAGTTATTCATGCGGGGAAAAGTCTTTTTCTTGAAGGAAAGGAAATCTGGAGCGGAATGGCTGACGAACTTTCCAAAGGACTTGTTTCAAAGGACAAGCTCTATATTTTTGACGGGCAGGAAGCACTTTGTTTCGATGGTGAGCACGTTGTTCCGCTTTGCGATATTGCATACGTTCCGACGGTGCTCATTTCCAAAAACGCGGATGAGGCTGAGAAAGAAGTTGTGCTCAAAGGCGACGGATTGAGCACGGAGTTTTCACTCGATGAAATCCCAAAAGAAATTATTTCGGTAAAAACCGGAGAAACAAGCCAAAATTACAACTTTTCCGAAGGAAAAATTGTTTTTGAGACAGCACCGGAAGATAATTCCGAAATTGTGATCAGAGGGGTCTTTGCCAATGAACCGGGAGGCAATCTTAAAGAGGAATTTAACCTTATATCCGGTAGATGGAAAGAAAGCTTTCTCTGTTCAACCGGAACGGAAAGAAGCTTCAGCCTTTCGAAAAAGGAACTTGCGCACGGAGCGGTTCGTGCCTGGATCAGAAAAGAGGACGGAAGTTGGGAAGAAAAAACGGAGGGAGAAGATTTTTCCGTTGACAGAGCGGCAGGAAAAATTATTTTCAACGAACCTGTTCCCAAAACTCCGGTTACCGGAGAGGATAACCTCATTATTGAGGCGGAAAAGTTTTTTGAAGGTTATAAGGAAAAAATAAATCTTTGCAAAAGAGGGATTGTTTTTGATTCCGGCGGAACTTCCACAAGGATTTTCCTTTGCGGAAATCCGAATGAACCCAACAGAGATTTCTGGTGCGCGGCGGGAGATCCGACTTACTGGCCTGATACATATTATTCAGATATTGCGAGCGGTGTTTCGGAGATCGTGGGATATTCGATTATAGACGGATATCTTGCCACATATATTTCGCCGGCGATTGACGGAAGAAGCATTGTTCTGAGAACTTCAAAGGTTGATGAAACGGGAAATGTTTCTTTCCCTATATTAAAACATTTGCAGGGGGAGGAAGCTTTTTCGCCGGGTTCTTTTGTTTATATGGAAAAAGAACCGCTTTTTATTACCAGAAAAGGAGTTTTTGCGGTTACGGCCGAAGATGTTTCCGGAGAAAAATACACCCAGAACAGAAGTTATTACATAAACAAAGCTCTTACTGCGGAACCTGAACTCCGGAATGCTTTTTGCACAAAATGGAAACAGTTTTATCTTATTTCCGTTCCGGAAAAAATTTATATCCTTGATACAAGCCAGAGAAGTTATGGAAGGGGAGAACCTCTTTCGGGTTTTCAGTATGAATGTTATCTCTGGGACGGAATTGATGCAAGAATTCTTTGGGAGGAAGGCGGAAAGCTTTTTTTCGGAAACAAGGAAGGAAAAGTTTTTGTTTTTACGGAAGGAAGCTTTTCCGACAACGGAAAAGCAATCAAAGCTTATTGGACCGTTCCGGATTTTTTCGGAGAAAATTTTTGGAGAAACAAAACAATAAAAACCGTTGCAGTCCAGGCTGCTGCCGTCCCGCAAAACGAGATCCGGTTGGAAATGAGAAGGAACGGATTCTGGGAAGTTATCAAAGAATGGAAAGCAAAAATTTCCTGTTTTTCATGGAAAAACATCAGTTGGGAAGATTTTTCGTGGAGCGGAGACCGTACGCCCAGAACGCTTACATTTAAAACAAAAATCAAAAAGATTGATAAAGCCGCATTCAGAATAGTTTGTGACAGAGAAAACCGGGCTTTTGGGCTTTATGGATTTTCGCTTGAATATACCGAAAACGGAAGATTTAAGAAATGAGGTGATTGAATGGAACTTAACAAAATAACCGAAAAAGAGCTTTTGGGCAAAGGGGTTTTCGGACAGCCGGATGTTCCGGGACTTACTGCGGCAGAGATGCAGAAAAAGGTTGAGGAAATAGTAAGAGAGATTGCTATTCCAAAAATAAACGAGGTTATTGAATTTATTGTTGGAAAAGTTGCGACCAAGGAAGATCTTGAAAAACTTCTTATTGAAGCAGGTGCGGTTACAACTGTGTTCGGAAGAGCAGGTGCGGTTAAAGCAAGGACCGGAGATTATACTGCAAAAATGGTTGGCGCGGCGGAAGAAAAACATGCGGCAGAGCATTTTTTGGGCGGAAGCGATCCTGTTAAAGCGGAAGATATCGGAGCGGCAAAGACAGAACATGTTCACGGAAATATTACAGAAGACGGAAAAATCGGCGAGACAAACGGAATGATTCTTATGACCGGGTTTTCCGGAAAAATTGAGGCTGTTTCAAAAGAAAACACCGGATTTATTCTTCCGCCGAAAGAAAAAGGAATTACCGGAAGTTTTACAGCAGAGGATCAAATTATATATTACGGCGACGGAGTATCCGATTTTATTTTCAGCTGTGACAGCAATAAAACGGCAAGATGTCATGGCTGGATCACTTTTGGAGCACCGGGAACCATAGAAATGATCGGATTTGACTATATTGAAGATCCGGAAGAAATCAAAACGGCGGAAGCAGGAAGCCGTTGGGAATTTGACCTTGAAAGAGGCTGTCTTATTATTCGGAAAAGGAGTGAATAAAGATGGAAATTTTAAGATTTACGGTACGTAACCAAAGGCTTTCCGGAGGAAAAGTACGAATCGTTTCCGATTCAATAGATTATGTCGAAGCTTCTTTTGATTTCCGCACTGAGGATTGGAGCGGGCTTTCAAAATGGGCGCATTTTACAAAAGAAGATGTAACTTATGATATTAACCTTGTTGACGATAAAATTGCAAAGGATAAACATCTGAATCTTGGGGTCGGAACCTGGGAAGTTAAACTTCACGGAACGGATATTGACGGCAGCACAAGAATCACGACCGACAGCGCTTATGTAACGGTCGAAAGTTATGGAAATGCGGAAAACGAAAACCCGCTTCCGGAAATTCCGCTTACTGCAGCAGAACAAATTGACAATAAAGCTCAGCTTGCAAAGGAAAACGCTGCGGCAGCCCTGGAAAAAGTTTTGGAGGCAGAAGCAAAGATGATTGCCTTTGAAGAAGCGGTAAAAAACGGAGAATTTGACGGAGAAAACGGAGAACCGGGAAAAATTCCGGAAATCCAGATAGGCAATATCACAACTCTTCCTCCGGATTCGGACGCGGAAGTTACTATTGAAGGAACTTTGGAAAAACCTTTTTTAAACTTTGCAATCCCCCAGGGAAAAGCCGGAAAAGACGGTGTAAGTATTTCCGACATAACTTATGAGCAGAGCAATGAAGACGGCGGACACAACATGGTTTCTGTTTATCTGACCGACGGCAGAATGTATGGCTGGTTTTATTCTAACGGAAAAAAAGGCAGCAGCGGCCGCCCCGGACTTGAATGGAAAGGTGAATGGGACCCCGAAACATCTTACTGGGCAGTCAAAGACGGGCAGCCTTCCAGAGATGTTGTTTCTTATAACGGTTCTTCTTATGTTGTGGCAATAAACAGTACTGCGCCGGTTCGTGGGGTTGTTCCGGAAGGAGATACCACAGGAAAATGGGCGCTTCTTGCAAAGAAAGGCGATTTTGCTGCAGGAGAAAATACTGGAAACGGTCTGCCGGAGATTTCTGCGGACGATAACGGAAAAGTTTTGCAGGTTGTTGACGGAGAATGGAAAGCAGAAGAATTGTCTTCGGAAGAAGCAGCTGCTTCCTCTGTGGATTTTTCCGGTTTTGAAAGCGACGGAATAATTGTTGAAAGATATCCGGATGGTTCCGCTATAACTTACAGTTTTGAATTTGACGAAAACGGAAACCCGGTAAAAATCACAGACAGCAACGGCAGAGAAACCGTTCTGACTTGGTAAGGTGGTGATTTTATGGGATTTGATATTTTATCTTATGCGATGGGACTTAAAACAGGAAAATCCGGTAACGAATCTGCAGGAACAGAAGAAATGAATCTTCTGCTTGATGATATCAACGGTGAAATCATAGGAGAAACTCTTTACCATGTAACATTTATCGGAGCGGACGGCAGCGAACTTTGTGTTGTTCCGGTTTACGATAACTATGATTGCCAGAATCCTGTTTTGAACGGAACCATTGAAAGACCGACAAAACCGAGCACGGAATATCTTAACTTTACTTTTTCGGGTTGGTCCGAAACCGAAGGCGGCGAAGCTTCTTACTCCGCTCTTAAAAATATTACGGGTAACAAAACCGTTTATGCTGCGTTTACCGAAAGCACAAGATATTACACGGTTCGCTTTTTCGACGGTTCAAAGCTTCTTAAAACCATGCAGACGGAGTTCGGAGGTTCTCTGGAATATAACTACAGCAAAATCGGACACACTTTTGAGGGTTGGCAACCGGAGCCTTTAAACATTACAGAAGATATGGATTGTTACGCACAGATGATAGAAAGCAATTTCTCTTCCAACAGTTGGGAAACCATTGCGGAAATTTCTGCAAGCGGAAATGCTTCCCAGCATTATTCCATTGGGGACGAAAGAGAAATTACTCTTAATTATTCGGACGGAACAAGCGAAAAAGTAATTCTTCAGATTGCAGGATTTGGTGTTGACGATATAAACTCCAGCCAAAAAGCGGGAATCAGCATTATTGCAAAAAACGCTCTTAAAACTCCGAAAGTCTGGAACACAGTTGAAAAACCTACGATACTTACAGGCGCAAACGCTTATACGGCAGAGGGATTTATAGGTTCCGAACTTAAAACCTACCTTGATACCGTTGTTTATAATGCACTTCCGGGTGACCTGACTTCCAGAATTAAAACTGTTCAAAAACACTACAATTACTATACCGGAGTGAACTCTGACGCAGAAGCTTTTTTGTATATGGCTCTTTTTGTTCCTTCCATGTATGAAATCACAGGTATTGCTTCTTATAGCGATGAAAACGGATTCAGATATTCCGGCCTTTATAATTCCGAAAGCAAACGAATTGCAACTCTTTATGATACCGGAGAAGCCGTGCCGTGGTGGACCACAAATGTTAATGGTGGATATTCTGTTTATGTTATCAGCAAAACGGGTGCTACCGGAAACTCGTATTCGGCGGCTAATGCCGGTGCTCATGTTGTATTCGGATTCTGTATCTAAGGGGGGATAAAATGGATAGCAGAGCACAGAAAAAACTTGATTATCTTAACGAAACAAAAAATCTTATCCGTGAAGCCATTAAGGCACAGGGACAGGCAGTTGCAGACGAAGATACTTTCAGAAGTTACGCTGAGAAAATTTCTGCCATAGGAGGCGCTTCGGAAACAATTCTTTTTGAAGAGCAGACCATTGAAAACTTTGCACCGAATGCCAATTTTGGAAACCTATATAATGCGGGTATAATGCCACCGCCGTTCAGACTTGAAATCGGTAAAAAATATAATGTTGTTTGGGACGGAGAGGAATGGGAATGTTCTTCGCAAGATGTAAGCGCAATTATGCCCGGTTCGGTTGCAATAGGAAATGGCAGTGGTTTTGGATTTGAAGGAAACAACGAGCCTTTTGCTATTGCGACAAATGAAGAGGCTTTGGCAATTTTTGCTTTTGATACGAAAACTTCGCACACAGTAAAAATTTATCAGAAAGAAGCTGTTGCGAAAGTTTGTTATGTAACCTTTATGAGCGATGACGGAACAACCGAACTTTACAAAAGGGCTGTTATTAAAGACGATGATTGCGGTGATCCTGTTAAGCGCGGATATATTTCCGAACCTGTAAAAGAAAGCACTCCGCAATACAACTATACTCATGTTGGTTGGTCTGCAACTCCGAACGGGGCGCTTGACGAAAACATTCTAAAATCTGTAACGACCGACAAAACCGTTTACGCAAACTATGCGGCGGTTCTTCGTTATTATACTGTTAATTTCTATGATGGAGAAACCCTGCTGAAAACAGAAAGCCTGCCTTATGGTGCTTCTTCCTCTTATATACATGAGAAAGACAACCATCTTTTTAAAGGTTGGAATCCGGAACCGATAAATATTTTCGGAGATATGAATTGTTATGGCGAATGGGAAGAAACTTATACTTTCGCAGTTGCTACATGGGATTATATTGCTGAAAAAGCGGCAACCGGTAATGCGGCAGATTATTTTTCCTTAGGGGATACCAGAACAATTACAACGAAATGGAAAGACGGAACTTCGTTTGATCTTGAACTACAGATTATAGGTTTTAACCACGATAATTTGGCAGACGGAAGCGGAAAAGCAGGAATAACAATTGCAACAAAAAATGCGATAAGTGTGTATGATTTAACTGGCAAGGCCAGTATTCATGACAACAATGCTAATGTTGGTTGGGAAAAATCGGGCATTAGGTCCGAGTTGAAAAAAACATTTTTGCCAAATCTTCCTGCTGAATTAAAAGAACATATTAAAACTGTGGTAAAAACAGCGATAAAAGCCTGGAACAATTATAGCGAATGGGTAAACACGGAAGATGAAATTTTTGTTTTCAGCAGAAAAGAATATGACGGTACCGCAAGTACAAATATGTGGGGCGCACATAACGAAGGTGAGCAGTACGAATACTATAAAAACAGCCAAAACCGCCGCAAATATCGACAAAGTAAAGCGAATGGAATTGAAACTGCGTATGGCAAGCATCTAACAAGGTCAAGAGGTCAAAATGCACTCTGGTCTGCTTTTGTAGATGAGAATGGCAACATTGTAACCAATGCGACAACCGACATATATTATGCAATCGGTTTCTGCATTTAATGAGTTCTGGTGATTAAATGAAACTTCTAAAAGCAATTAAATCAACCTTTGAAACTGTTGGAATGACGGTTTTTATTTTTCTTGCTTATAGCTATTTTGGAAACCCGGAAAATTTTGTTTTGAAAGATCTTGTAATTTCCGGAGCGGTCAGCATTTTTCTTGTATGGATAAACAACAAAGCTTTCCGATGGCAGGCAGAAAATTTTGAAATCGAAGAATGTCCATATTGCGGAGC
Organism: Oscillospiraceae bacterium; assembly: GCA_045638185.1. Taxonomy (GTDB): domain Bacteria; phylum Bacillota; class Clostridia; order Oscillospirales; family Ruminococcaceae; genus UMGS1668. The sequence goes on from JAZUAX010000124.1 coordinate 19,616, forward strand.
AGAGCTTGAATTTGAAGAAGTTTCAAACACGCGCTATGCAAAAATCCGCAACATGAGCATTGACGGAATGGGCAAGTTCCTTATGGATTGGGGACTTGCCTGCATTAAAAATCAGGAGCCGGAAGATGTGTTCAAATGGCTCGAAAGCGAAGGAGGAAGTGGATGGACAGACGAAGAATGATGATGACCGGAGGAAAGCCATTGGTTGTTTTTTCTTACGGAGATACAAAACTCAATAACGTAACCAATATATTGCGACGAAATAAGGCAGGCAACGTATGGGCAGCTTATAACGGAATACGTTTTGAAGACGGAAAGTTTATTGTTGATAACAGCACGCCCAGCATTGTCATGTTTGAAATTCCGCTTAAAAAATATTATAAAAAACTTTTTGTTGAAGCTTCTTCGAAGGATTCAGGATCGGAAGGAGCAGAATTCTTCAATGCTTACATAAGCTGGAGCACTGCGGAGAAAAAGGAAAACTACAATATGTTTTTGATTGATGACGGAAACAACAGAAAGGTTTATGAACTGGATATTTCCGCAAGGGATAAGGATTCCGGAATGTTCTATCTTTATTTATGGGAATCGAGTTTTGCGGGAGCGAATTTTGACGTTTTTAACATCTGGTTTGAATAAAGGGGGGAAGAAAATTTGAGAGCATTTGATCTTTTATGGATAGTCCCTCTTTGCATTGTGTTTGGTTTTCTGCTTTTTAAAAGTTTTGAAAAACAAAAAGAAGAGAAAATAAACATGGAGGCGGAAAAAGAACCGGAACATGATGAAGAATTGGATCCGATGAAACTGCGCAACGGTTTTGGCGTTACCAGGGCAAAGGATCCGACTTTTGCGGAACAGTGGGTGAATATTATGAATTACAACGGTGAAAACCAGACGGAGGTGGATTATGAAGAAGATGAAAGCGATTGAACCGAAGGATATTTGGAATGAATATCTCAGGGGAGAGGATTATCACCAACAGATAAGACTTTATGAAACTGTAAAGAAAAACGAGCAGTTTTATGAGGGAGAACAATGGGAAGGGGTAAATGCTCCGGACCTTGAAAAACCGGTTATCAATATTTTCAAAAGAGCCGTTACATATATGGGAAGCCAGATTATAAGCGACGATGTGGGCATAAGCCTTGAACCTTTCGGAGAAAGCGGAGAAAGTTCGGAAGTCTGCAGGATCCTTAATGAACAGGTGAACAGAATTGTTGAGATAACCAAGGCAAAAAGCAAAAACAGAGAAATCATCAAGGATGCGGCGGTTACCGGCGACGGCGTTCTTTATGCTTGGTTCGATCCGGAAAAGGGAAACTACGGAGAAATTGAGCTTGAAACGGTGGACAATGAAAAAGTGATTTTCAAGAATCCTTTTGAACACGACGTTCAGAAACAGCGAAGCATTATTATCGTAAAACGAATGCTGCTTGATGAGGCAAAGGAACTTGGAAGGAGCAGCGGACTTTCGGAAGAAGAGATCGAACAGATTCAGCCGGACGAAAGAGTGCAGTATTCCGGTGAACGAAACAACGTTGAAAAAAGCCTTGTTACTGTTTTGCTCCGTTTTTGGAAAGAGGACGGAAATGTTTGGTTTTCAGAAAGCACAAGAGATGTTTTTATCCGAAAACCGGTTAAAACCGCGGCAAAGCTTTATCATATTGCATGGATGCCCTGGGAAAAGAAAAAGGACAGTTATCACGGTTCGGCGGTTATGACCCCATATATTCCGAACCAGATCTACGTTAACAAAATGTGGGCTCTGGCGATGGTTTACAGCACAAAAATGGCATGGCCCCAGAGATTTTATGATGCAACAAAAATTCGCGGAAATCTGAGCAACAAAGTCGGACAGGCAATCGGCGTTGCAGGAGATCCGAAAACTGCGGTATGGTTTGATTCTCCTGCGGGCAATATGAGCGCGCAGGTTCTTGAACTTGTTGACAGAACCATTAAATATACCAGGGAGAGCCTTGGCGTAAATGATGCGGCTTTGGGCGACGTTAAGCCGGAAAACACTTCGGCAATTGTTGCTGCGGCGGAACAAACCGCCGCACCCCTTATTTTCCAGAAACTTCAGAATCATCAGCTTTGGGAGGATCTCGTTCATATTTTCCTCGATATCATCAGGGAAATGTATGGAAACAGGGAGATTTTTACCGAAATTGAAGAAGAAAGCGGAGAGAAGAGAAAAATCAAAACGAAATTTGATTTTTCTTCCGTTGATTACGATTCCTTTGATATAAAAGTTAATATCGGCAGCGCAACCTATTGGAGCCAGCTTATGCAGGTCCAGACCATGGATGCATTCTTTAAAAACGGAATAATCGACGATGCGGTGCTTTATCTTGAGCACGTTCCGGAGGAATATGTTTCCGGAAAAGAAGAACTTATCCGCAAGCTTAAGGAAAAAAGAGAGGAAAATCCGCAGATGAGCATCGCACAATCCGGAATGAGCACCATGGGAAACGGAATGAGCACCGGAGGAACCGAACCTTTGGGACAGCTTGGCGCGAAAATAAAGAACGGCTGAAAGGAGAAAGATAGAAAATGACAGTTAAGGAAAGTTATGAGCAGGCGCTGAGCCTAATTCCGGAAACTTTGGACGAAAACGCAGATATGAGAAAATTTGCCGTTACCTGGTGCAACATTCTTCTTGCGGAAACAATGAGGAACGAAAACCTTTTCAGAAAAGCGAATGGAATGGGAGAAATAAAAAAGGTTCCGCAGGTGTTTGCGGAAGAAGATGAGATCCCATATAACGAGGAAATGGTAAGAAGGGCGTTTCCTTACGGAATGGCGCGATTTGTTTTCAGAGAAAACGACGATATTTCCGGCAGCCATGAGTTTTATCAGTTATATATAAACGCGCTTTGGGAAAGCACGCCTGTTGTTGAAAGCGAAGTGGAGGATGCTTATGAATAAAGAGAGAAGGGAGAAAAATGGCAAAGCCGGCAAAAAGCCTTGCTGAAAGAAAAAGGGAGCTTATAGATGCCCAGGATTATCTTTCTGAGGAAGAAAAAAGAAAAGCAAAAGAAGAAGTTGAAAAAACAGAAAAAGAAAAGGTGAAAAAGAAAGAAGAAACGAGAAAGGTTCTTGAAGAGGAGCAGAAGGAATTTGAAAAGGCGGCGGATTATTCCGCCGCCGAAGAACCTGTTCTTTTCAAAGAGGAAGATTTTGAAAGAGAAGAAAAAGATGAAAAATGGTA
>JAZUAX010000125.1:0-25457 GCA_045638185.1 Oscillospiraceae bacterium
CAGGCCTATTATATTAAATCCAAGGGAAAAATATAGCAAAACCGTTGAAAAAATGCTTTCTGTAAAAATCAGAAGAACAAGGCATCCGAAAAGGCAGATCATTCCGGAAAGAATAAAAATCAGACCGCGTTTTTTGCTGGAAAGTCCTTCCCAAAAATTTATGATTCTGTTCATGGCTGTCCTTTCGTTTAAGGAAGATAATAATCTATAATTTCTTTTGCGGTTGCTTTGTCGTCTTCGGAAAGCATAAGCATCACAACAAGTTCGCCTGCCTCATAAATTTCGGCACCCATTCCAATATCATAGGAATCGTAAACGTCATAATTTCTGAATTCGCTGATTCGGTCGTCCTTGCGGTTTTCAAGGGATTCAATGACTTCGCCGGATTTTCCTTCTGCTACACGAATTATGGCAACGTCAGCAACGCCATAGCTTCCGTTTGCGCTTCGGATCTCATAAGATATCACGTTTTCGATATTGAGATAGAACTGTTCGGAAATCAAAGTTTCATCGGTTATTACGTCGATGCTTTTTCTTGTAAGTTCGCTTATTTCAAGCTTTCCGTAAATTTCGTTGGCAACAAGAGAAAGGTCAAGCATATCATAGCTGAATTCTTCCGGGTTCAGTTCTTCTTCAATTTTTTCCCCTTCGGAACATCCGCAAAAAAGAACGGCAATAAGCGCGGCAAGTGCTGCAAGAATAAAAATTTTATTTTTCAATGCGGCGCCTCCTTTCATATAAATAAAAATTATAGCTGTTTTTTTATCTTTTTTGGTTAACTGTCTGTTAATTATGGGCATACTATTCTATTATATATTAAGATTATATTACTTTTTTACCTTTAACACAATATCAAAAAAAACATCTTTTTAAAAAAATATAAATTTCTTCCATTTTTAATATTGACAAAAGCTTTTCCCTTTGATATAATTATTCGTGCGTTATGCGGATGTAATTCATTGGTAGAATGCCAGCCTTCCAAGCTGGATAGGGGGGTTCGATTCCCCTCATCCGCTCCAAATTTTGCGCCGTTAGCTCAGCTGGATAGAGCATCTGCCTTCTAAGCAGAGGGCCGGGGGTTCGAGTCCCTCACGGCGCGCCAGGCAGTTTTTATTAACTGCCGATATGGTGGATGTAGCGTAGCTGGCCTAACGCGTCAGATTGTGGCTCTGAAGACCGTGGGTTCGAATCCCACCCTCCACCCCATATAAAACGACTTTCGCCCATAGTGTAAAAACTGTGGGCGCTTTTACTATAGTTTAATATTGGGGCGTCGCCAAGCGGTAAGGCACAGGACTTTGACTCCTGCATCTCGTGGGTCCGAATCCCGCCGCCCCAACCAAAAAAGTCTTTCCCTTTACGGGAAAGGCTTTTTTATTTCGGCGAGGATGAAAACCCACAGGGTCCGTACCTGACGTCCCGAAAATTCAAGTCAGAGGCGCAGTATTTTCGGCTGACGGAAGCAATCCAGAGAGCGAAGCGATTCGGAAATCCCGCCGCCCCAACCAAAAAAGGTCTTCCCCTCCGGGAAGACCTTTTTTATTTCTAATGTATTATTCAGAATTCCGCACCGCAGTAATCACATTTTTTCGCATCTTCTTTAATCGGTGCGCTGCAATAGGGGCAGCGGCGTTCCTTCGGCTCCTCTTTTTTCTTTGCAGAATTCGGAGAAATTATGATTCTCTTGAGGGGTTTAAGGATATGAGGAAGAATTGCGCCAAAAACAAAGGCAATTATAATTCCGGCAATAATTCTCGGAACAATTCCGCCGAAAACATAGGCAACGGAATAATATCCGTAGATCTTGGAATCGATATACATCATCAGGGTGTTAACGACGGTAACAGCAAGAGCACTTGAAATTGTGATAAACTGGGTCTGCTTAAAGCTCATATCAAAATTATGGTGTTTTGCATAAAGACCGATCAGAAGTCCTCTGACACCTGCAGGAATGATCCAGAGCACCGTTGTGGGAGTAAGTCCCCAGGTTATAAGCTGGTTGATAAAGCTTCCGCAAAGGCCTATAAGCATTCCGTCAACAGGCCCGAAAAGTGCTGCGCCGACGATTATAGGCAGACTGTCGAGGGTGAATTTCATGTTGCCTGCGTTGATTGTGGCAACAAGGCTTAGCACCACATACATTGCTATGAGCATTGCGTTGGTAACAAGGCGTTTCGGTTTCATGGTATCTGCGCCTCCTTAATGCATTAAAAATATTGAATTTTATACGTTGAACAGGAATTCGACAATGTCGCCGTCCTGCATAACATATTCTTTACCTTCGCTTTTCATAAGGCCTTTTTCTTTTGCTGCGTTCCAGGAACCAAGAGCAATAAGATCGTCATATTTAACGATTTCCGCACGGATAAAGCCTTTTTCAAAGTCGGAATGGATTGCACCTGCAGCTTTGGGAGCCTTTGTGCCTTTTTTAATGGTCCATGCGCGAACCTCTTTTTTGCCTGCGGTGAGATAGCTCATAAGACCAAGAAGATCATAGCTTGCTTTGATCATACGGTCAAGGCCGGATTCTTCAAGATTGATTTCTGCAAGGAATTCTTTCTTTTCGTCCGGTTCCATATCGGAAATTTCTTCCTCAAATCTTGCACAAACGGGCATTACTGCAGAATTTTCGGATTTTGCAATTTCTTCAACAGCTTTATAGTTTTCGTTATTTTCAACGCCTTCAACAAAATCATCTTCGCTCATGTTTGCAGCATAGATGATAGGTTTGTTGGAAAGAAGCGGAAGAGCATTGATGATTTCTTTTTCTTCATCGTCGCAGGAGAAAGCTCTGGCGGATTTGCCTTCCTCAAGGTGTACTTTGAGCTGTTTGAGAAGTGCAAGCTCATCAGCAAGGCTGCGGTCGCCCTTCATATCTTTTTCAACTCTTGCAATTCTTCTGTCGAGGATCTCGATATCGGAGAAGATGAGTTCAAGGTTGATAACTTCGATATCGCGTCCGGCGTTGACGGAACCGTCAACGTGGATTACGTTATCGTCGCTGAAGCAGCGGACAACATGGATAAGAGCATCTACTTCGCGGATGTTTGCAAGGAATTTGTTGCCGAGGCCTTCGCCTTTTGCCGCACCTTTTACAAGACCTGCAATATCAACGAATTCAACGGTTGCGGGGGTATATTTTTCCGGCTGATAAATTTCCGCAAGTTTATCAAGGCGGGGTTCCGGAACAGCAACAATACCTACGTTGGGTTCAATGGTGCAGAAAGGATAGTTTGCTGCCTGAGCGCCTGCATTTGTGATTGCGTTAAAAAGGGTGGATTTTCCTACGTTAGCAAGTCCGATCATTCCGAGTTTCATAACTTAAAACGTCCTTTTCTATATTAGTTTTTGAATATCAAAAGCAAGTTTCGATAATATAACATCATAATTATACAGCAAATCGGCGAATTAACAAGAGAAATTATGAAAAAATATGAAAAATGTTCAAGATGTGTTCACTATTCCGGAGAAAAATGCGCTATAATATATATAATACATTAAAAATTGACCAACCCTACTAAAAGAGGAGGACAAAATAAATGACAAACGCAAAAATCCTTATCGCGGATGACGACAGAAATATCTGCGAACTTTTAAAGATCTATCTTGAAAAAGAAAACTATACTGTTGTTCTTGCCGGTGACGGCGAAGAAGCTCTTGCAAAATTTGATGAGGAAGAACCGGATATCATTCTTCTCGATGTTATGATGCCCCGCCTTGATGGCTGGCAGGTTTGCCGCGAACTCCGCAAAAAATCCGAGTGCCCGGTTATTATGATCACCGCAAAAGGCGAAACTTTCGATAAGGTCCTCGGCCTTGAGCTCGGCGCAGACGATTATGTTGTAAAACCCTTTGAACCCAAAGAAATCGTTGCAAGGGTAAAAGCCGTTCTCCGCAGAACCGGCAAAGCAAATTCCGAAAATGACAAAAAAGAAGTTAACTATGATAAGCTTACCGTTAACATGACAAAATATGAACTCAAGGTTGACGGAAAGGTTGTTGATACCCCTCCGAAAGAACTTGAACTTCTTTTCCACCTTGCCTCCAACCCCAACAGAGTTTACACCCGAGACCAGCTTCTTGATGAAGTTTGGGGATTTGAATATTACGGCGATTCCAGAACCGTTGACGTTCATGTAAAACGTCTCCGTGAAAAACTCGAGGGCGTTTCCGAAAACTGGAGCCTTAAAACCGTTTGGGGCGTCGGATATAAATTTGAAACGAAAGAAAACTGATTATGTCCAGATTTAAACAGAGTTTGAAAAAATCGCTGTTCAACCGTTATTTTGCAATCTGTTCCGTAGTCATTCTTGCCACAATAACCCTTATGGGCGGACTTGTAATCGGATTTTCCGGAAGATACTTCAGCGAAACCGCAAGAGACACCCTCCGGAAAAATGCAGAACAGGCCGCGCAGATAACTCTCAGCGGAATGGAAAATTACGGATATAACAAAGTTCCGGTTTCAACAGTTCAAAACGGTTACAGAATAATTTCCTCAACAACCGAAACACAGATTTTTCTTGTTAATCTTGAAGGGAAAACCCTTATCTGTTCTGAAGGAGAAAACTGCAACCACAGAACATACGGAATTCCCGAGGACGTTATGGAAGAGGCCGTTTCCGGAGAATATGACGGAACGGGAACTCTTGACGGAATTTATGACAATTCTCATTATATCGTCGGAATCCCGGTTAAAAACGGCGAAGAAGTTCTTGCGGTGCTTTTTGCTTCCACCGAAGCGACCGACGTCTGGTTCTTCATTATGGACCTTATGGATATAATTTTCTTCTGCGCGCTTATTGCAACAGCCGTTTCCTCAATTGCAATATATTTTGTAACAAACAGCATGACGAAGCCTTTGCGCGGAATGGCCGCCGCAGCAAGAAGTTTTTCCACAGGAGATTTTACCGTAAGAGTTCCTGCGGAAGGCGAAGACGAAATTGCTCAGCTTGCCCGCTCCTTTAACCACATGGCGGATTCCATGGCGGATCTTGAATCCGTAAGGCGAAGTTTTATTGCAAACGTTTCCCACGAACTCAAAACTCCGATGATGACCATCGGCGGATTTATCGACGGAATTCTCGACGGAACTGTTCCCGAAGAAAAACGCAAGCAATATCTGCTTATTGTTTCCGAAGAAATAAAACGTCTTTCACGGCTTGTTAAATCCATGCTCAGCATTGCAAGGATCGAAGCCGGGGATATGAAACTCAATCCTTCGGATTTTGATGTCAACGAGCTTGTGTGCCGCACCGTTTTTTCCTTTGAACAAAAAATCGAAGAGAAAAAGCTGGAAATCATGGGACTTGAATCCGACGAAGTTTTTGTAAACGCAGACAACGACCTTATTCATCAGGTTGTTTATAACCTTATTGACAACGCAGTAAAATTTGTTAATGAAGGCGGATGCATTTCCTTCTCCTATACACAGAAAGACGGAAAAGTTTTTGTTTCCGTCCGAAACACCGGCGTTGGAATTGCACAGCAGGAACTTCCGAGACTTTTCGACAGATTTTATAAAACCGATAAATCAAGAAGCCTCGATAAAACCGGAGTCGGTCTTGGCCTTTATATAGTACAGACCATAGTAAATCAGCACAAAGGCGACCTTCTCGTAAAAAGCGTTGAAGGAGAATATACTGAATTCACTTTTTCGATCCCGGCTTCCGACCCTAAAGTTCTTAAGGAAAAGAACAAACGCAGAATTTCCGAGGAAAATTGAGAAAAATATTGTTTTTTCAGCAAAAAAATTAAATTTTTTATCAGTTGTTTATTTTTATTTAACAATTATTTGTTAAAATATGCATAAGAAATCTTAGCCCCCAGAGAGGTATTTCAATATGGACGAATTCGAAAGAAACGAAATCAACGAAAATCCTGCCGAAGTAACGAACGAAGCACCTAAAACCGAGGAACGTTCCGAACGCAACACAAATGCTCCTTCCGGCTGGACTTATTCCGCCAACACTAACCAATATGTTTCCTGGGACGGAAGTTCCGATTCCAACAACACACAGTGGAATCCCGGAAACCCGCAGAAAACCGAACAGCAGCCTCCCAGAAGAGAATACGGCACTCAGTACGGTTACTATGGCGGTCCCCAGCAGACCAATTATTACAGCACAAACGGAAACTATCAGTGGGATTTCAATAAATATGAAAGCGCGGAACAAAACTCCGCACCCGCAAAAAAATCCGCAGGAAAAGGTTTTAAGGTTTTTGCCGGAATAATTGCCGCTCTTCTCGGAGTTTGCATTATTTCCCTTTCTTCCGTCGGAATTTATCGCATGCTCACAGGAGAAAACCGTGTTTCTTCTCCGGAAATTTTCCGTCCTTCCGTTCAGGAAGAAACCACTCTTCCGGAAGAAATCGATCCTCCCAAGCTCGATCTGCAGGATATTCCGAAAGAGGATACCGTTTCCACCGACGGAAAACTTTCCGCAACTGAGGTTTATAAGCTCACAAGTCCTTCCGTTGTCGGAATTGTTCAGTATCAGTACAGCTATTCCTTTGAACCCGCAGGTTCCGGTTCCGGAATCATTCTCAGCGATAACGGTTATATCGTAACCAACGCCCACGTTATTGACGGAGCTGAAACCGTCAAGGTCGTTCTTTATAACGAGGAAGAATATGAAGCAAAAATCATCGGCGCAGACAACCAGACCGATATCGCAGTGCTCAAAATCGAAGCTGATAACCTTGTTGAAGCGGAATTCGGCGATTCTTCCCAGGTTGAAATCGGCGAAACTGTTTATGCTCTCGGAAATCCCGGCGGCCTCAGCCTTCAGTCCAGCTTTACTGACGGCATGATAAGCGGACTTAACCGTGTTATCACCACCGACGACAGCATCTATTCCATGACCGTTCTTCAGACCAGCGCAGCAATCAACCCCGGTAACTCCGGCGGTGCTCTTATCAATGAATACGGCCAGGTAATCGGAATCACCAGCGCGAAGATCATCTCCACCGATTATGAGGGAATCGGTTTTGCGATCCCCACCGAAGCAGCAAAACCCATTATTGAAGAAATCATCAAAAACGGCTATGTTTCCGGAAGAGCAAAGCTTGGCATTACCGGAACCACAGTTGATTCCGTAACTGCAAGATATTACAACGTTCCGGAAGGCGTTCAGATAATCACCATCGAACAGGACGGCTGCCTTTACGGCACCGAAGCAAAAATCGGCGATATCATAATCGGATTCAAAGGCGAGGATATCACCAGAATGGAAGATCTCCAGTCCGCTCTTGCGGAATGTTCCCCCGGCGATGAAGTTGAAATAACTCTTTACCGCTATTCCGCAACCGGAATGAACAACCGTACTTTTACTATAACAGTAAAACTCGCAGAAAACAAAGGCTGATAAAGCAAACAAAAAAGACCTTTTGCAGATTTGCAAAAGGTCTTTTTTATTTATTTGAATTATTTGTTTGCTTCTTTCGGAATGCAGCCGACGTTTTCGAGAACTACGGAAGGGCGGTAGCCATAGGTTTTGGGAGTTTCTTCGGTGGAAGCACCGGAAAGAACAAGAACGGTTTTCATACCGGATTCAAGACCGGAGATAACGTCGGTATCCATTCTGTCGCCTACCATCACTGCTTCGTTGGAATGGCAGTTGAGCATACGGAGACCAGTTCTCATCATAAGGGGGTTCGGTTTTCCGCAGAAATAAGCTTTCTTGCCGGTGGCGATTTCGATAGGTGCAACAAGTGCTCCGCAGGCGGGCATTATTCCGTTTTCAATAGGAGCGGAAACGTCGGAGTTTGTTCCGATAAGTTTTGCGCCGTTTCTTACAAGGTTGGTTGCTTTGGTGATGGTATCGAAAGAATAGGTTTTTCCTTCGCCGACAACAACGTAATCCGGGTTGATATCGTTCATGGTGATGCCCGCATCATAAAGAGCATTGAAAAGGGCGGCCTCGCCGATTGCATAAACGCTGCAGCCCGGAGCCTGTTCTTTAAGGAATGCGGCAGTTGCAAGAGCGCTGGTATAAAAATGGTCTTCGGAAACATCAAGACCCATTCTTGCAAGTTTCTGCTGAAGTTCCTTGGGGGTGTAGCAGCTGTTGTTAGTAAGGAAAAGGAATTTTTTATTTTCGGCCTGAAGCCAATCGATAAATTCGCGAACGCCGGGAATAATCTGGTTTCCGCGGTAGATAACTCCATCCATATCGCAGATGAAGCCTTTGATATCATTGAAATTGATCATATATAACTCCTCATTAAGAGATAATTTTTTTGCTGTCAAATTTATTATATATAGTTTTTTTAAGAAAATCAAGGCATTTTAAACAAATTTGATGTGCTAATTTTATATAAAAGTACAGAATTTTTTGTTTTTTCGTCAAAAAAGGTGTGTCCTTTCGGACACACCTTTTTATGCTTCAAGTTCCGGAATTTTAAAGGATTCCTTTACGATTATTTCGTTTTCCTCTGCGGAAACAGAAATTCCCGAAAGTTTTTTGTCTGCGTTATCAACAATAAGTTCGCAGACTTTATCTTCAATATCCTTACGGATTACGCGGACAAGGTCTCTTGCGCCGCCTTTGTTTCCGTGGGATTTTTTTGCAATAGCTTTGAGCGCCGCTTCGTCATAGGAAAGGTCGATGCCTTTTTCTTTAAGCGGAACACGGAGCTCATCAAGGCGGAGAGCCGCAATTCTTTCGTAATTTTCCAGGCTGAGATCATGGAAAACAACAACTTCGTCAACCCTTCCGATAAATTCAGGGCGGAGGAACTGGGAAAGAGCTTTATAGACCTTATCTTTTTCAAGAGAATAGGAATCGCGGCCGAAGCCAAGGGCTTTTTCCTTGTTTTCGCTTCCGGCGTTGGAAGTCATTACAATTACGGTGTTTGCGAAGGAAACGGTTCTTCCGTGGGCGTCGGCAATTTTTCCTTCGTCAAGAATCTGAAGAAGGATGTTCATAACGTCCGGGTGCGCTTTTTCGATTTCATCAAAAAGAATTACAGAATAAGGTTTTCTGCGGACTTTTTCGGTAAGCTGACCGGCTTCGTCATAGCCGACATAACCGGGAGGAGAACCTACGATTCTGGAAACCGCATGTTTCTCCATAAATTCGGACATATCAAGGCGGATAAGCGGATCTTCGCTCTGGAAAAGCTCGCCCGCAAGAACTTTTACAAGTTCCGTTTTGCCAACGCCGGTGGGGCCCACAAAGATAAAGGAAGCGGGTCTTCTTCTTGCAGAAATCTGTACTCTGGAACGTTTTACCGCAGAAGCAACAAGTTTGCAGGCTTCGTCCTGGCCGATAACATGCTGTTTAAGGGTTGATTCAAGCTCTCCGAGTTTTCTAAGGTCGCTTTCCTGAACTTTGCTTGCAGGAATCCCTGTCCAAAGTTCAATGACCGTTGCAAGATCTTTGGGTGCAACTTCCGCCGCAAGAGCAATCGGTTCAAGGCGGTTGTGCTCAATTTCAAGCTGAAGAGCTTCCGCTTTTGCTGTTGCAAGAGCCTCATAATCGATTGTTTCTTCCTGCTGAAGAGCCTCTATCTTTTCCTGAACAGCACGGAGCTTCTGTCCGCTTATCTCATATTCCGCAAGTTCCTTGTTGGCAAGAGCACTGCAGGAACAAGCTTCGTCCAGAAGGTCTATAGCTTTATCTGGAAGGAAACGATCGGTGATATATCTTTCGGAAAGGCGGACACAGCTTTCGATAAGCTCATCGCTGATTTTTACATGGTGGAATTTTTCATAGTTGGGAGCAACGCCTTTAAGGATCTCGATGCTGTCCGCAATGGAGGGTTCCTCAACGGTTACGGGCTGGAAACGGCGCTCGAGAGCCGCATCCTTTTCGATATGTTTGCGATATTCATTAAAAGTTGTTGCACCGATAACCTGGAGTTCTCCGCGGGAAAGTGCAGGTTTAAGGATGTTGGCCGCGTTCATACTTCCTTCAGCATCGCCGGTTCCCACAAGATTATGGATTTCATCGATGAAAAGGATAATATTGCCTTCGCGTTTAACTTCCTCAACAAGTCCCTTTACTCTGCTTTCGAACTGTCCGCGGAACTGGGTTCCTGCGACAAGAGCGGTGAGATCGAGCATCCAGAGTTCTTTTCCGGCAAGTTTTGCCGGAACTTCATTTCTGGCAATCTTCTGGGCAATTCCTTCTGCAATTGCGGTTTTGCCTACGCCCGGTTCACCGATGAGGCAGGGGTTGTTTTTGGTGCGGCGGTTAAGGATCTGAGTAACCCTTCCTATTTCGCGGTCTCTTCCGATAATGGGGTCAAAACCGCCGTTTTTTGCTTTTTCGGTAAGGTTTTCGCAATAGAGATTAAGATATTTCTTTTCTTCCTGTTTGCCCTTTTTTCCGGTTTTCTTGGGATTCTTCGGCTTTTCGCCGTCAGCGGTCGGGACTTCTTCCTGGGGAGCCATTGCATCGCCGAAGATACTGTTAAGGAAAGGAAAAGCCTGGGCTCCGCCCATTTCAAAACCGGAATCCTCTCCGTCAAAAGCCATCATCTGTTCGCTGATAGCATCAAGTTCATCGCCGGAAATTCCCATTTTGTTCATAAGATCTTCAACTGGTTTTATTCCAAGTTCCTTGGCGCACTGAAGGCAAAGTCCTTCGTTATAGGTTTTGTCACCTTCCATTCTGGTAACAAAAACCACAGGCATTCTCTTTTTGCATGTTGAAAAAAGCATACTGATCATCAAAAATCCTCCCTGGGGAAAAATTTTATATTAAAAAAGTAAAAATCAAATCAAAAAACCGCCGCTGCAAACCAAAAAATATATCTTTCTGAAAAGATAAGTTTCCGAAACGATTTTTTCGGAAAAATATTCCGGAAAAATCCCCGAGGAAATCACCATTTTGATTATAAACGCGGCAACGCAAAGTTCCAGAATTCCGTTTGCAATTCCAAAAACTCCGCCGAAAAAACTGTTGAATCCGCCGATTATCGGAACTTCGTTAACAAATTTCGATCCTTTTGCAACAAAGGAAACCAATGCCGCAAGAATTACAAGCGAAACAACAAATATAACCGTTTCCAGAATCGGTTCCACAACCGGACGGACAACGCTTTCCTCAACAGCAAGAGCTATTGCGGAAAAATCCATTCCTACGGAATTTATAAGATTTTCGGCAACGCCGCTGAAATCAAAAAGAAGATGTGAAATTGCCGGAAGGTTTTCAACAGCTTCCTTAAGCCCCATAACAACGCTTTCGGCATCCACCGCATTGGCAATGGAATTTTCCATGTTTTTGATAACAGCCGGCTGTATGGCCATCGTATAAATAAGTGCAGCACATATTCTGCTTACAACAAGCGCGGCGATTACGGAACAGATATATCCGAAAGTCTGTATAGCTGTTTTTGCAAAGCCGTTTTTTGCACCTTTTGCAATACAGTTGATTACAATAACAACCGCAAGAATATCATAAATTATTGAAACAAAATTCAAAAGCGGCAAAAGCCTCCTCTTTCAATTATTTTTCAATTTTGCAAAGCTGGTCGCGGGTTACCGCAAAAAGATTTTCGTTAAGAAGTTTTATCATAACCGCATCCTGTTCGGAAACAAGATTTGCGGTACTTTCGCCTGAATTATCGAACACAAATGCCGTTCCGGAACAATAAACAACAGTGTTGTTTTCGTTTCTGTCGCTGCAGATATATTTTCCGCTTACGGAAACTTTCTTTGCTTCCATAAGGTTTTCATCGAGGAAAACGATATCTGTTGCGCGTTCTTCCGTAAAACGGTCAAAAACAACTGCAGCTCCGCTTGTTTCAGGAACATTCATAACCGCAGCCGGAACGGAAGAAAAGCCATAGCTTCCGAGAACTTTTCCTTCTTTTGAAATAACTGCGGCAACGTTATCGCAGATAACTTTTATATCCCCGTCAAAATCATATTCAAGACTGAGAACAGAAGAACCGCGGAACTCTTTTTTCGCCAGTTCAACAGCCGCTTCGGTTGTAAAAACGTGCACCGTTGTTACCATTTCTCCCGCTTCATTTGCGGAAAGAGCCGCTGCAGCCACGGTTTTTGTGTTTTCATCCGCACTTGCGCAAACTATATATTCATCGGAAGCTGACCATGTGAAAATTTCTTCTTTATAATCAGAATCAAAAATATGGAGCTGGGAAGCATAGCGCTGGGCTGAAGTTACTACGGAAAGCATTCCGTCTGCGGAAAGATCGGCGCTTATGATTTTATATTCAAATTCTTTTTCAAAAAGAATTTTATCGCGCATTCTTACCAAAAGGCGGTTTCCGCCCTGGTCATAAATAAGGAATCTTCTTCCTGCGGATTCAACTTTTGGGTTTGCAAAACTGTGCTGTGCGGAAAGAAGCTGTTTTCCGTTTTCGGCATAAAGATAATAAACCGCATCGGTCAGGACACCGAAATATTCTCCTGCGCCAAAGGTCCTCAGGACATTTGTTCCGGAAATATCAACCGGAAATTCCGCTCCTGTTCCGGATGATGAAGCAATTCTGTCGCCGATTATTCCGGCAACATCTTCTTCAATAAAAAAATATATTCCTGCGCAGAGAATCGTTATTGCAAGAAGCGCACCTATTATTTTTCTGTTGCGCTGGGCGGCAAATTTTTTGCGGCGTTTTTTTCGGGCAATTTCAAATTCGTTCTGTTCTTTTTTTGCCAATTTGCTGCCTCCTTATCTTTTTCTTTCGGAATATTTTATAAGCGCGGTGCAGACTGTTCCGCAAACAACGGCGGAAACAATTGCCTCGGTAATTCCCGCTCCGGTTATTGTCGCGGAAACCGTTGCCATAAGCGCACTGTATGCAATATCTTTTGCGGCAGAATAACTTTCGCCGAAGAAAACGTAGATTCCGCCCATTACGAGAACTGTGTTTGCAAGTGAACCGCAAAAACCTGCGGCAGCACTGGAAACGGTTTTGTTTGTTTTAAGTTTTGTTAAAAGCGAAAAAACAAAAGCTGCCACAACGCCGATCATGATCCTTGGAACAAGGCTTATTGCTATTGCCCAGAAACTTCCGCTTTCTTCACCGAAAACAGGAACAAAAGGTGAAAAAACAAAAGAAGTTAGGTTTGGCTGGACCGTGTTTTTCAAAAGGCTGGTAAAGCCGAAAACCCCGCCCAGAACAGCGCCTTTTTTCCAGCCGAAAAGAACGGCGCCGATTATTACCGGCATCTGTATGGTTGTTGCGTTAATAGCGCCGAGAGGAATATAACCCAGCGGCGTTACGGAAAGCAAAATTATGAGCGCGATGAAAAGCGCCATTTTTACCATTTCGGAAGTTTTTTTGTTTTTTACCATTGTTTTTCCTTCTTTTCAGAAAAATATGTAATTAAATAATTATACTACTATTATGTTTATATGGCAAGTTATTTGCCCTGCATCCGTCATTTCCTTCGGAAATGTCACCTTATGCAATTAAACAGCCGCTTCTTCCAGAAGCTTCTGAATGTTTTTTGAAAGGGCGGCATTTTCCGTTTTATCGAGCCTTGGGTCATCCTCAAGAATTTCCGCCGCTGCTTTTTTCGCAAGTTCCAGAAGTTTTATGTCTGTCATCATATCCGCCATTTTAAGCATCGGAAGTCCGCTCTGGCGATATCCGAAAAAGTCGCCGGGTCCCCGGAGTTTCAAATCCTCTTCCGCAACTTTAAATCCGTCGGTGGTTTTTGTTATAACCTCAAGGCGGCGTTTTGTTTCCGGATTTTTTGTTCCGGAAATAAGAACGCAGTAGCTCTGTTCATTTCCTCTGCCGACTCTTCCTCTGAGCTGATGAAGCTGGGAAAGTCCGAAACGGTCCGCATTTTCAATCACCATGCAAACCGCATTGGGAACGTCAACACCAACTTCCACAACGGTTGTTGAAACAAGAACCTGAAGGCGGTTTTCCGCAAAAGCCTGCATAACCCTTTCCTTCTCCGCAGGTTTCATTCTTCCGTGGAGAAGGCCTACGTTGCAATCCACAAGCTCCTGACCTGCAATCTGTTCCGCAAGGTCCGCAGCCGCATCCAGCGGAAGGGGATCTTCGTTTCTTTCAACAAGCGGGCAAATTATATAACTTTGCTTTCCCTCTTTAGCAAAATTGCGGACAAAATTAAATGCTCTTTGGGAAAGTTCCGGGGTTACAAGATAGGTTTTTACCGGAATTCGGTTTTTTGGCATTTCGTCAAGCACCGAAACATCAAGGTCACCATAGAGAACAAAGGCAAGTGTTCTCGGAATCGGGGTTGCGGACATAACTATCGTATGAGGTGCGCTTCCTTTTTTACCGAGAGCTGTCCTTTGGCGGACACCGAAACGGTGCTGTTCATCGGTTATGATTAGACCGAGATTTTTGAATTCAACATCCTCCTGAATAAGAGCATGGGTTCCGGTAACAACGGTTATCTCTCCGGATCTGATTGCTTCTTTCACTGCGTTTTTTTCGGAAGCTTTCATTGAACCGGTAAGAACTCCGACTTTTATTCCAAAGGGAGCAAACATTTTTTCAAGGGTTGTTTTATGCTGGTTCGCAAGGACTTCCGTCGGCGCCATCATCGCGCTCTGAAAGCCGTTTTTTGCCGCAAAATACATGCAGGAAGCGGCAACCGCGGTTTTACCCGAACCTACATCACCCTGGATAAGACGGCTCATAGGAACTGATGAGCACATATCTTTTTTGCATTCCGCAATAACGCGCTTCTGAGCACCAGTAAGTTCAAACCCGAGAGATTTTTCAAATTCATCAGTGCTCAAAGGAGAAAAGGCTTTTCCTTCCGCTGCTCTGTTCTTTCCTTTAACAAGGCTCATTCCGAGGGTAAACGCAAGGAATTCTTCGAAAATAAGTCGTTTTTTCGCCTTTTCAAGAGCTTCTTCGCCGGAAGGAAAATGGATATTTCTTATTGCTTCAGCTTTTGAGCATAGATCATATCGTTCAAGAATATCTGTGCTCATAGTTTCTTTAACAAGATGTCCGCAGTTTTCAAGAGCGGTTTTCATCTGGGCGGAAACCATTTTCGAGGAAAGTCCTTCTGTAAGCGGATACTGCGGAAGAAAACCGCTTTCCTCAGTTTGTATCACAACGGGCGAATTCATTTCGCCGCCGGTCATTCTTCTTGTGAAATCGCCGTAAAAAATATATTCTTCGCCGATTTCAAGCGCTTCAACGGTATATTTTGCGTTGAAAAAAGTTATAAGCAAATCTCTTTCCATATCCGTTGCGCGGACTTTTGAAACAGTAAGACCTTTTCTTATCGGTCTGGTCGGGCTTTTCTGTGTAACAACCGCACGGATCGCACAGGGGTGTTCGTCGGAAGCATCTTTTATGGAAAGGCTTCCGGTAAGATCAAGATATCCTCTCGGATAATGTTCAAGAAGTTCGCCGATGTTGGTTATTCCGAGTTTTGCATAAACTTTCTGTCTTTTTTCTCCAACCCCTTTGAGCGCAGTAAGCGGTGAACTCAAATCCATAAAAAACGCCTCCCTTCCGAAAAAATCTGCTTCTTACCCATTATGCTTTTATCTTACATCTTTTCAGAAAAAAAACAAGGCTTATTTTGTTAACAAAACAATATAAAAAGAGCGGATATTATATCCGCTCCTATATTTTGAGTGTTCTCAAATATTTTTTCTGTTCATCGGTTATGCGGTAGCTTTCTGTTGCTTTCTGAATGGCTTTGTTGTGAGTCCATTTTTCAAGTTTTCTTTCTTCAATAAATGGCAAAACAGCGTCATATTGTTTTGCTAAAGCTGTCGCAAAATACCAGGCCCGCATCATTCGGATATAATATTCTTCCGACTTGATTTTCACAACGGCTTCCGGATATTCCAAAGAAAAATCCTCACCAAGAAAATGTTCCATAAGCATTTTTATTCCGAACCGAACGGAATAGGTATCCCCGGAAGAAAGCCATTTTTCGATATATACGAGAAGTTTTTCCTTATGTTTCCCAAAAACTTTTGGCGACATTGAATCGCACGTTGCCCAGTTATCAACAAAAGGCAGGAATTTTGTTACTGCATTCGCACATTCTTCAAAATCCGTTATATATTCCAGCAGGAATGCATGAAGATTGTTTTCCTCATAATATTCATGCGGAAGAGCTTCAAGGAAGAATTTTGCTCCGGAAGTTTTGAAAAAATCCTTGGCGAATTTTCGCAGAAGGGGCGTTCTTATTCCAATTATCTTTTCTTTGGGAACTGTTGGAATAAGTTTGCTCTGAAAATCACGGTATTTTTCATCTTTCATTGAGAAAAGTTCAGATTTCAGATCCTGCATAATATCACCTCGGTTTTTATTATTATATCATAATTTTCGGCAAAGAAAAACACCGCGGATTTCCGCGGCGTTTTCCTTTAACTCATTAAGGCTCAATATCGGATTGGCAGCCGCAGCCGCCATTTTCGGTGTTTTTACAGCAGGAATTACCATAGGGACAGCCGATACATTTGCTTCCCGCCTTTTTCTGACGGTAAATATAAAATCCGGCGAGACCGACTATAAGAGCAATTATAACTATAAGGATAATATCTTCCATAAGATTTTTTCTTTCAGTTTGATTTTATTTTGCCTTTTTTTCCTTTGCGGCAACGCAAAGATAGATTATTACCGAAACCATTGCAAGAACTGTGAAAAGTCCGGGGACAAAAGCAGCTCCGAAAGTTCCTTCGGTAAGAAGAGTTCCCACCTGATATACAAGGAAGCTGAGTGTATATCCTACGGCAAACTGAAGGCCGATTCCGCCAAGAAGCCATTTTGTGCTCTTCATTTCGGAATTCATCGCGCCGATGGTTGCAAAGCAGGGCGGAGTAAAAAGGTTGAACATAAGATAAGCAAGGGCGGCGGCTTTTGTTATTGCCATAACTCCTGCAACTTCTGCTCCTGTTCCCTCAAGCATTTCAAGTTCTTCCGCATTGATAAGGTTTTCAAGGCCGACGAAGCAGACTGCAAGAGTTCCGACAACGTTTTCCTTGGCGATAAAACCGGTTATTGCCGCAGCAGCAAATTCCCAGGAAAGCACTCCGACCACCGGAACAAGAATATAGGCAAAAGGTCCGGCAAGAGAAGCGAGGATCGAAGAATCTGCGCTTTCGGCAACGGAAAAATTCCAGCTGAAGGTCTGCATGATCTGAACGGCGGTGTTGCAGAGAAGAATTATGGTTGCGGCTTTTACAATATATGCCCAGCCGCGGCTGCACATGGATTCAAAAGCTCTTTTAAAACTCGGAATTTTATATTCCGGAAGTTCGATTATGAAGAAGGATTTTTTTGCTTTGAATCCGGTGATTTTGTTTACAAGAAGTGCTCCGAAGAAAATCAGAACTATTCCGCAGAAATACATAAGAGCGGAAACCCATCCTGCATTATCGAAAAACGCACCGGCAAAAAGGGAAATTACCGGAATTTTTGCTCCGCAGGGCATAAAAGGAGCAAGCATTGCAGTTGCTCTGCGTTCTCTTTCGTTTCTGACAGTTCGGCTTGCCATAACCCCCGGAACGGCACATCCTATGGTTATAACAAACGGGATCACGGATCTTCCGGAAAGTCCGACCTTTTTAAAAATCGGGTCAAGAACAACTGCGGCTCTTGCCATATATCCGCAATCTTCCAGAAGCGCAATAAGGAAATACATTATCATAACAAGCGGAAGGAAACCGAGAACCGCACCGACGCCGCCGATTATTCCGTCAACGAGAAGCGCGGTAAGGATGGGGCTTGCGCCTTCAAGCATTCCGCCGATCCAGTTCTGGAAATTTTCCACCCAGCCGGTGATGATATTGGCAACAAGGACTCCGAGACCTTTTTCGTGCTGGGAAATAAGGAAAACAAGGGTCATAACAACAGCAAAAAACGGGATTCCAAAAGCTCTTCCCGCAAGGATCTCATCTATTTTATCTCCTGTTGTTTTTTTGTTTGTAAAAACTTTTCTGGTTTCAACCGCTTTTACGATTCCGTTTACAAATTCAAAGCGTTTTCTGTCCGCGGCAACAACCGCTTTTTTATCCGAAAAATCGATTTCTTCCTGCTTATATGGGGCGGTCTGTACTTCTCCAACCCGCTCCACGGCAGCTTTTACAACTTCTTTAAGTCCTTCGGAAGCGGTGGAAACAGTATCGATTACCGGGCATCCCAGTTTTTTTGAAAGTGCGTTTGTATCAATAACGGTTTCTCTTTTTTCGTTCACATCCGCTTTGTTAAGGGCAACAACCACCGGAATTCCCAATTCAAGAAGCTGAGTTGTGAAAAAAAGGCTTCTGGAAAGGTTTGTTGCATCAACAATGTTTATTATAACGTCCGGATTTTCGTTCTGAACATAATCCCTCGTAACACTTTCTTCCGAAGTAAAGGGGGACATGGAATATGCCCCCGGAAGATCGACGGCAACAAGTTCCTTTTCGCCACCATAAATATTCTTTTTTACCGGATGTTCCTTTTTTTCAACGGTAACTCCGGCCCAGTTTCCGACCTTTTCATTTCGGCCGGTTATTGCATTGAACATTGTTGTTTTTCCGCTGTTCGGATTTCCGGTGAGCGCAATTCTCATCAGTTCATTTTCCTCCAAATTTACGAATAAAACAGGTTAGCCTATACTAACCTGTTTTTTGAAAAAATTGCTGCGGGATCCGCAGCAAAAATATCATTCAACAAGAATAGCTTCCGCGAGCTGATTGTCGATGTTATATCTTCCGTCTTTTATCGAAACATTACAGCTTTTTTTAAGGCGGGAAATAACCGTTATCGGTTCGCCGCTGTAACATCCGAGCGAAAAGAGGAAAGAATCAAGTTCTTCATCGTTTGTCTCTATTCTTTTGATGATATATTCTATACCTTCTTTTGCATTTTTAAGACTCATCATTATACCACCTGACTGAAAATTTAAGAAAAGTTAGCTTCGGCTAACCATTTTTTACAAATAAAAGTTAGGAGCTCCTAACCAACGTACATTGTATCACTTTTGACTAAATTTGTCAATATTTTTTTGGTAATAATTTCTTTGGCGCCTTCTATTCAATATATTCTATCCCCTCTGATATCCGTACAAATTTTTCATAGAATAATACAAAAAAATGAAAGGAACGATTTTTTTGAAAAAATATACCATTTCCATAGACCCTGCCGCAGCAAAATTCTATGAGACCCTTGCAAGAAGAACCGGCACCACCGCGGAAGCTTTGATGGCTTCAACCCTTTTTAAATTTGCCGGAGAAATTTCTATCGGTGCAATTCTTGAAAAACAGCTTCCCGAAAAATAAACAAAATATTGTAAAAATCCTTGCTATACGCTATAATTATTATAGAACATTATACGTTAGATAAGGCGATGAATATATGAGAATTTTAGCTATAGAATCTTCCTGCGACGAAACCGCCGCCGCAATAATTGAAGACGGAAGAAAAATCCTTTCTTCTGTTATAAACACTCAGGTTGCGGAACACGGACTTTACGGTGGAGTTGTTCCGGAAATTGCTTCCCGCCGTCACACCGAAAATATTGTTGCCGTTGCGGAAAAAGCTCTTTCCGATGCAGGAATGGTACTTGACGAAGTTGACCATATTGCTGTAACCGCCGCACCGGGACTTATCGGCGCGCTCCTTGTCGGAGTAAACTTTGCAAAAGGCCTTTCCCTTGCAACCGGTAAAAAACTTATCCCGGTCCATCATCTCAAAGGCCATATTGCCGCAAACTATCTTGCGCATCCGGAACTTAAACCGCCATTCCTCTGCCTTGTTGTTTCCGGAGGACATAGCCATATCGTCGAAGTCTCCGATTATACAAAATTCCGTATTCTCGGAAAAACAAGGGACGATGCAGCCGGCGAAGCTTTTGACAAAGCCGCAAGAGCAATGGGTCTTCCCTATCCCGGAGGCGTTCATCTGGACAGAGTTTCCAAAGAAGGCAACCCAAAAGCTTTCAACCTTCCGAAACCGAGAGTTGAAGGATGCCCCCTTGATATGAGCTTTTCCGGTCTTAAAACCGCTGTTGTGAATATACTTCATAACGCAGAGCAGCGCGGCGAAGAGATCAACATTCCCGACCTCTGCGCTTCCTATCAGGACGTTATCTGCCACGCACTTGTTGACAGAGTTATGCTTGCTGCAAAAGAAGGCGGATATAAAACCATTGTTGCTGCCGGCGGTGTTTCCGCAAACAGCGGTCTTCGCGCTCTTCTTGAAAGGGAATGTAAACGCCGCCATCTGGATCTTTTTGTTCCTCCGCTTGAACTTTGCGGAGATAATGCCGCAATGATCGGTTCCCAGGCTTATTACGAATCTCTTGCAGGACATTTTGCAGATCTTTCCCTTAATGCAAGACCTACCATGCCCATTGATGAGGATTTTGAATAAAATATGTTTTTTGAAAGGATGTTTGCAATTTTAAATTCAAATTATTGCAAATATCCTTTTTAAATATCTAAATAAACTCAAATTTTGCAATTTTGTATTAAAAAACTTGCAAATTCTATTGCAAAATAATTCTTTTGGTGTATAATTAAGCCCATAAGATGTCTTTTTTCGGAAAGGAGCGGTCAAACAATGACAAACAACTCTCATGTCCTGGAATGGATCGAAGAAATGAAAGCACTGGTAAAACCCGATAAAGTAGTCTGGGTTACCGAAGGCGAAGAACAGATCAAATCCCTTAAAGCGGAAGCAATTGCCACCGGACTTATGGAAGAACTCAACCCCGAAAAACTTCCGGGATGCCTTCTCCACAGAACCAAACCCAACGACGTTGCAAGGGTTGAGGCAAGAACTTTTATCTGCACCACCAAAAAGGAAATGGCCGGTCCCACCAACAACTGGGTCGAAAAAGACGAAATGTATGCACGCCTCCGTCCTCTTGCAGACGGCGCTATGAAAGGCAGAACAATGTATGTTGTTCCCTATTCCATGGGTCAGCTTGGTTCTCCTTTTGCAAAAATCGGTATCGAACTTACCGACAGCATCTATGTTGTTCTCAATATGGAAATCATGACCAGAATGGGTCAGGAAGCTCTCGACCAGCTTGGCGATTCTTCCGATTTTGTAAAAGGTCTTCATTGCTCTCTTGATGTTGACGAAGAACAGAGATACATAGTACAGTTCCCGGAAGATAATACGATCTGGTCCCTTAACTCCAACTACGGCGGAAACGTTCTCCAAGGTAAAAAATGCTTTGCTCTCAGAATCGCTTCCTGGCAGGGTTGGAAAGAAGGCTGGATGGCTGAACATATGCTTATCCTCGGAATTGAAAACCCCGAGGGTGAAATCAAATATGTCACTGCAGCATTCCCCTCCGCCTGCGGAAAAACCAACCTTGCAATGCTTATCCCTCCGGAACTTTATCAGAAAAAAGGCTATAAAGTATGGTGCGTAGGCGACGATATTGCATGGCTCCGAATCGGAAAAGACGGACGTCTTTGGGCTGTTAACCCCGAAAACGGTTTCTTTGGCGTAGCTCCCGGCACCAACGTAAAATCCAACCCCAATGCCCTTGCCGCAACCATGAAGAACACCATTTTCACCAACGTTGCTCATAATCTTGATGACAACACTGTCTGGTGGGAAGGTCTTGATAAAAATCCGCCCGAAAACGCAATCGACTGGAAAGGCAACCCCTGGAGCGGTTCCACCACAACCGAAAAAGCTGCTCATCCGAACAGCCGTTTTACTGCTCCGGCTAAAAACTGTCCCTGCGTAAGCCCGAAATTCGATGATCCGGAAGGTGTTCCGATTTCCGCAATGATCTTCGGCGGCAGAAGAGCCAAAACCGCTCCGCTGGTATATCAGTCCCGCGACTGGAAACACGGCGTTTTCGTAGGTTCCACCATGGCTTCCGAAACCACTGCGGCTGCTGCAGGCGCTGTTGGCGTTGTTCGCCGCGACCCCATGGCAATGCTTCCCTTCTGCGGTTACCATATGGCAGATTATTTCCAGCATTGGCTTGATATGGGCGAAAAACTCGGCGACAAAGCTCCGAAAATCTTCAATGTAAACTGGTTCAGAACCGACGACGAAGGAAAGTTCATCTGGCCCGGATTCGGTGATAACATGAGAGTTCTTATGTGGATTCTCGGACGCTGCGACGGAACCGCCGAAGCTGACGAAACCGCAATCGGCTTTGAACCCAGACCCGAAGATATCGACCTCGAAGGACTCGATATCGATAAGGAAACTCTCGCAGGTCTTCTTTCCGTTGATAAGGAACTCTGGAAAAGCGAAGCAGAAGGAATCCGCGAATTCTATAAGAAATTTGAAGATAAACTTCCTGCAGAACTTATGGCAGAACTTGAAAAACTTGAAAAAAATCTTGAGTGATACTCCTCATGCTCAAGCAAAAAATCCCGTGCTCAAAACGAGCACGGGATTTTTTATTTAATATAACCGTTTTAAAGAATTTTTTCTCCTGCAATTGCGGGAACAGCGCCATCTTCAATGGGACTTACGAATCCGGATTTGGTTTTTTCAAGGAATTCCGCTTTTGCTTCTGCAAGAAGTTCCGGATCTTCAAAAAGATCAATTGCGGTTGCGGCTATAACTTTTGCGGCAAGGTTCATGCCTTTTTTTGCAATGGTGGATTTACCCATGGAAACAACCTGCCAGCTGTGTCCGGGAATTCCGCTTGTCCAGGTCGCGGTATTTATTTGAGCGGTGGGTGTCTGCCAGCTTACATCACCAACATCGGTGGAACCGGGAAGAGTAACTTCGCTGTGGAAAAGAGGCATCAGGAAATCGTTCTGGGCCTTTTCTCCGCCGTTTGTTTTTTCATCAACAAAGTTTGCGATCTCGCTGCTGAAATTTGAAGCAAATCCCGGAAGGCCATCCGTAAGATAGGTCTTTTTGAGTTCTTCGGCAAAGGCAAGTTCCTCTTCGGTATATTCCGGAAGCTCGGTTTCTTCAAAGTTTTTGAACATCGCTTTTTCAAGAACGGAGTTCGGAACAACGTCCGCGGTTCCGTCAATAAAGCGGCGTTTAAGGGTCGTTCCGGTCATAAGTGCGGCACCTTTTGCAATATCTTCGACCCTTGCAAGAAGAGTTTTAACTTTTGCAACGGTATCGGAACGCACCATATAAAGAACCTGGGCTGTGGGCTGAACAACGTTCGGGGAAATGCCGCCGGCATCGGTTATGGAATAGTGGATACGGTCGCTTACAGGCATATGTTCACGAAGGAACTGAACGCCGATGTTCATAAGTTCGACCGCATCAAGAGCACTTCTTCCCATATGAGGGCATCCTGCAGCATGTGCTGCAACGCCTTCGAACTTATATTCCACCTGAACGCAGGCGAGATAAGAACCGCTTGTTACCTGGTTGGAATCGTCCGGATGCCAGGTAAGGGCCGCATCGAGGCTATAGAAAAGATCCTGTTTTGCCATAAAAGCTTTTCCGGCGCCGCCTTCTTCACCGGGGCAGCCATAGAAAATAACAGTTCCGGAACCTTCGCCTTTCTCCTCCAGATATTTTTTTACCGCATAAGCGGCAGAAAAGGAACCTGCACCGAGAAGGTTGTGTCCGCATCCATGACCACTTCCGCCAATTATAAGTTCATCATGGACAGTAAGGCCGCTTTTTTGTGAAAGACCGGAAAGAGCATCGAATTCACCGAGAATTCCGATGATTGGTCTTCCGCTTCCGTAAGTTCCGGAAAAAGCGGTTTCAACTCCGGCAAGGCCTGTTTCGACTTTAAAGCCGAGCTCTTCGAGAAGTTCTTTATATGCTTCTGCAGATTTATGTTCCTTAAGAGAAATTTCGGCATACTCCCAGATTTTGTCGGAAAGTTCCTCGAAAATTCCTTTGTTTTCGTCAATATATGCGTAAAGTTCTTTTTTATCCATTTTAAAACGCTCCTTTAAAAAAGAAAAACGGGCGACCGCAATGGTCGCCCGTTACGGGAATCAATACAAAACTTTTCCGAGGAAATCCTTGGTTCTGGGGTTCTGGGGATTATTGAAAATCTCATCCGGAGTTCCCTCTTCCGCAACAATTCCGCCGTCCATGAAAACAACTTTGTCACTTACTTCTTTTGCAAAGCCCATTTCGTGGGTTACGATAACGGAGGTCATTCCGTCTTTAACAAGGCCTTTGATAACATCAAGAACCTCACCTACCATTTCCGGGTCAAGAGCGGAAGTAGGTTCATCGAAAAGCATTACATCCGGTTCCATAGCAAGAGCACGGACAATTGCAAGACGCTGTTTCTGACCGCCGGAAAGGCTTGTTGCGCTTTCGTTTGCTTTTTCTGCAAGGCCTACTCTGTTAAGAAGTTCCATTGCCTGATCAAAAGCTTCCGCTTTGGATTTTTTCTTAACAATTGTAGGGGCAAGGGTTACGTTTTCGAGAACGGAAAGATGCGGGAAAACGTTAAAATGCTGGAAAACCATTCCCATTTTCTGGCGGTGAAGGTCGATATCCACTTTTTCGCTGGTGATATCGGTTCCCTGGAAAATGATCTGGCCGGAATCAGGGGTTTCGAGCATATTGAGGCAGCGGAGGAAAGTTGATTTACCGCCGCCGGAAGGTCCGATTATAGAGATAACTTCCTGGGGTGCAACGTGTTCATTGATGCCTTTGAGTACCTGGAGGTCTCCGAAGCTTTTATAAAGATCGATAGTCTGAATCATTTGCTGTTGAGTCTCCTTTCATAGGCAAGAATGATTTTGCTGAGTACGAATGTAAGAATGAAATAGATGATCGCTACAATAATTAGCGCTTCAAGAGCAAGATAGGTTGCGCCTTTGACTTTAAGATAGGAAGTCATAAGATCGCCGATGAAGAAAGTGGAAGCCATGGAGGTTTCCTTGATGATGGAAACAAATTCGCTTCCGATTGCGGGAAGGATGTTCTTTACTGCCTGAGGAAGAACTACCCTTATCATGGTCTGGGTTTTGTTCATACCGAGGGAACGGGCTGCTTCGGTCTGGCCTTTATCAACTGCCTGGATACCGGAACGGACAAGTTCGGAAACGTATGCTGCAGAGTTGAGTGCAAGAGCAATCGAAGTCCAGGTGAACATCGAAAAATCTGCAATTTTAATAATTGTAGGAAGGATTATAACAAAAAGATAAAGCTGGAGAAGAAGAGGAGTATCACGAAGGATCTCGGTATAAGCGGAGCAAAGGAAGCTGATGGGATTGAATTCTGAAATTGCGTGTACAATTCCTTTTTTAGCTTTCTTTTTGTTAAGGAAACGGAAAGGTTTCCAGTTGGACATTCTTCCGATTGCGATTACAACACCAAAAATGGAACCAAAGAAAACCGCAATGGCGGAAAGAATAAGGGTATATTTAACACCTTCGAAAATGAATACCTGCCAGTAATTTTCGATAAGGGTTTTCATGTTTTCAAGAATGGTTGCTAAACTGAACATTATCTGTCCTCCGGAAAAGGTTCATTTATTACGGCAAAAGCAGGGCGAAATTATTTCCGCCCTGCCAAATTTTAGTTGTAAGGGATTTTTATCAGCCGGCGATGTTACCTTCGTCATCGTAGCTTACTTCCTGAGAGTTTGCGCTTTCAGCAAGTGCAAG
>JAZUAX010000126.1:0-34703 GCA_045638185.1 Oscillospiraceae bacterium
TTCTCCTTTCGATTATTTTACCCAAGCTTCGGGAGCCTGAGCCTGGTGTTTGTGGTTTGCGCCAGCATAGATGTGGCAACGGGTAAGGCTTTTTGCGCCAACGCTGTTGTGGGGAAGCATGCCTTTAACAGCAAGTTTCATAGCAAAAGCGGGGTTTTTAGCCATAAGGGTTTTGTAGTTAACTTCTTTGAGGTGACCTACATAACCGGTGTGGTGATAATATTTTTTCTGGATGAGTTTGTTGCCGGTGAGAACAGCTTTTTCTGCGTTGATGATTACAACGTAATCGCCGCAGTCAGCATGAGCAACGAAATCTACTTTGTGTTTACCGCGAAGAAGAACAGCAGCCTGTGCAGCAACACGGCCAAGGGATTTTCCTTCAGCGTCAAGAACATACCATTTACGCTCGATAGTAGAAGCGTTCGGCATAGTAGTGGACATAGCGTTTACCTCCGATTAAATTTCCTTATAATATTACTTTTGTTTAAAAGCGACAGTCATTATTATAATTAAATAGAGCTCCTTTGTCAACAGCTTTTTTGAAAAAATTCAATTTACAAATTGATTGCTTTGTTTTTCTTTGTTTTTCTCTTGTTTTCTCCGTTTTTCTAACTTTCAATTTTTAAAATTGTATTTTTAGCAAGAGCCGAAAAAGGCCTTATCTATGCGGTTTTACGCTTTAGCAAGCAAAAAAGCACCCGTTTTAAAAACGGGTGCTTTTTTCATTATTCGTCTTTAGGTTCTTCAATTTTAACCTTGCGGCGTTTCTTGACCGCCTCGGTAAGAAGATATTCTATCTGACCGTTTATCGAACGGAAATCGTCTTCCGCCCAGCGGGAAACTTCTTCCCAAAGGCTCGGCGAAAGCCGGAGCAAAAGCTGTTTTTTATCTTTTTCGGCCAAAGGCTTTTGCCCCCTTTCAAGAAATTTTCAGAATTTAAAATCAGTAGATGGAACCGGTGTTTACAATGGGCTGGGCGTCGTTGCTTCCGCAAAGAACAACAAGAAGGTTGGAAACCATCTGTGCCTTACGTTCCTCGTCCATATCGACGACCTTATCTTCCTGGAGACGGTCGAGAGCCATTTCAACCATTCCTACAGCGCCGTCAACGATGAGTTTTCGTGCGGCAATGATAGCGGAGGCCTGCTGGCGCTGGAGCATTGCGGCGGCAATTTCGGGCGCATAGGCAAGGTGGGTGATTCTTGCTTCAGTAACTTCGATTCCGGCAATTTCAACTCTGCACTGGATCTCTTCCTTAAGGCGCTGAGCAACCTCAAGGCTGGAACCGCGAAGAGATTTTTCGTCGCCTTCTTCGGATTCATCATAAGGATACTCCCTTGCGATATTTCTGAGAGCTGCATCGCATTGGGTGGAAAGAAACTCAACATAGTTATCTACGTTGAAAACAGCTTTTGCCGGATCGGTTACATGCCAGATTACAACAGTTCCGATGATGACCGGGTTACCGAGCTGGTCGTTTATCTTCTGTTTATCGTTGGTAAGGGTGATTTCTTTAAGAGAAACTCTTTTGTTTGCGGAAATCTGAACCGTTCCGGTGGTCGCTTTTCCGGAAAGAGCGGCTTCCGCATTTGCTGCGGCAGCCTTTTCGAGAGCATTTTCCGAAGCGGGGTTGATTGCGGAAGCAAAGGGATTGATGAAGAAAAATCCGGGTCCGTAAAGGGTTCCGTAATATTCACCGAAAAGGGTGAGAACATAAGCTTCGTTCGGACGAAGAGTTCTGAGTCCGCAGAAAAGAATCGGGAGCACTATAAAAGCGGGTATAGCGCAAAGTATCATAAAAATCAAAGAAAGCGGGAACAGTTTTCCGCTGTCAAGCATAACGCATCCAACAACAAAGCCTGCAATTGTCAAAAGTTCACCGAGAATAAGCAGAAGAAGCATCGCCATTCCGTTTTTCGGCTTAATTTCTTTTGAATAATCGTTTCTTACGTTTGCATTCATAAAATCATCATCCTTTCTCGATGTAATATGCACATATGATATCATTCTGATATCAATTAAATATTATCATTATCGGAAATTTTTGTCAATATGTTTCATAAAAACAAAAGTGCGGAAAAACCGCACTTTTAAAATTTATGTAAGTTTAAAAAATATTATGATTCCGACAATAAGAAGGAATGCTATAAGGATATTCGGGATTCCGACTGTTTCGCCATAAATAACTGTATCAAAAAAATTCTCCGCCATTTCTTCTGCGGAAGGTTCGGTCGCATCCTCAAAAGTTACGTTAAGGGTAATCGTTTCGCCCGGAGCAAGTTCAATATTTGTAAGCTGGGTTTCCGCATCCTCTTTGATTTTATACCCTTCCGGAACTATCTGTTCAAGGTCAACTATAGTTACAGGCTCTGTGTTGGTATTTTTAACCGTTATAACGGCGTTTATGGTTTCTCCGAGTTCATAGTTTTCCTTATCGGTCACCATGCTGAATTCAAGTCCGTCATGTTCCAAAGGAGCCGCAAATGCAGTAACCACAGAAAAACCCAGCAAAATTGCCGATATAATAATTACTGATATCTTCTTCAATATTTTCAATTCAGCGCCTCCTCGTTATGATTTTCTTATATTATTTTAAGCTTTTTAAGCTCTTCCGTCAACCGGATTTTATAAAATAAAAAGAGCACGGCAACGCCGTGCTCTTTTTTATCTTTTAATCAGCTTTTATGATGCTGAAGTATCAGTGTTTTTTAAAGCCTTCGATAGCGATTGCTGCGCCTGCAAGAACTGCAATTGCAGAGAATGCGGAAACGGGAGCACCGGTGGAGGGGTTCTCTTCGTCTTCTTCGGGTTCATCAACACTGGGTTTGGGTCTCTTAGGAAGATATTTGAACTCTTCTTCGCCGCAGAGCAAGCAAACGTGTTTTGCACGGCCTCTCTTGCTGGTGGTAGGTCTTTCGATGATTTCCCAATCGCTCCATTCATGAGCATCGGGATTGATTTCGATATCTTCTACAGTAAGAGTATCCTGGCCTGCCCAAGTTTCATTGAATCGTGCGGTGTATTCGGTTTCACCTTTTTCACAGCAGGTTGCAGGTTTTACAGTTTTGCTGGTAACGCTTGCAGCAACTGCTCTCCAGGTATCGGTTTCGCCGCAGTCGCAGGTTCCGATACGGGTTGCAGTGCAGTTCCAGATACCGTCTTCT
This sequence comes from Oscillospiraceae bacterium, assembly GCA_045638185.1. GTDB lineage: Bacteria > Bacillota > Clostridia > Oscillospirales > Ruminococcaceae > UMGS1668. The sequence continues at coordinate 3,165 of JAZUAX010000126.1, forward strand.
TTAGCCCAGGTGTACTCAACATTGCCATAAGTGAAATTGTGGCCGGTTGCAGGAATGATTTCGGTTTCTCTGCCAAGTTCGCATCCGCATCCGCCGCAGTAAATTACTTTATCAACAGAACCGGTATTTTCACAGGTAGGAGCAACATAATTTTCTTCAACTACAGGAAGAGCAGTATGTTTGCCGGTTGCAGGGATTACTTTTGTTTCTCTGCCAAGCTCTTCGTTGCAAACAGAGCAGTAAGTTACGAGATCGTAAGAACCGTCTTTTCCGCAAGTTGCTTCGATGCGGTTTTCTTCTCTGGTTGCTTCGGTGTGTACGTGAGGAGCAACATCGGGATAAAGTTTAACTGCAAGATCTACAGAAACGTTTTCAGCGCCAACAGTGAGGGTGTAACCACTTGCAGAAACGGATTCTTCTGCGCTGCGGGTTCCGGAAAGTCTGTAATATCCGTTTTCATAGATATTGCCGAGCTTGCTGTTAGGACCGGTGATATTGAGAGTTTCAAGTCCTTTGCCTGCTGCGCATGCAAGGAGATGATAGATTTCTTCAAGTTCTGCTGCTTTTCCGAGTTCGTTTGCATCAAGACCAAGTTTGGTGCACATATCTGCAAAGTCATCGGAACGAGAGAGAGCTTTGAGGGCATCAAAGAGTTCTTTAACGGTGATCTGATCGATTACTTCTTTCATTTCATCGTAATAGTTAACTTTGCCGGAAAGTTTGATTGCTTCAACAAGAGCAGCTCTCTTAGCAGGAACGCCGTTTGCTACTACAACTGCGAATACGTTGAGATATTCTTCGTTGGAGAAGCCAAAATCGTTATTGGTGTTGTTATCTTTGGTGATATCAACAGTGTATTTTGCGAAAGCAGTTCCGGAAACGGAAAGTTCGCCGTTTTTATAGCTGGGTTTGGTAACATCAAACTGAGCATCTGCTACAGCAGAGATATCAGAAAGTACGCCGAAGATATCTGCAGCATATTCTCTTTCTGCTACGTTGTCAGAAGCAAGTTTGAATCCGAAGGTAACTTCTTCTTTGAGTTCAGGGTTTGCGTCAATACCGAGTTCGATATAGTTTTCGCTGGTATTGTGAGCAACTCTTACATGCCAAGGTCTTACGATGGTTTTGAGTTCGAAAACGGGCTCATCGTTGCGGAATGCTGCTTCGATATCAGCAAATTCAAGGAGTTCATCGATTATATAGTTTACAAAACCTTCGATGCCTTCTACATCAACAAATCCGAGAGCGGTGTTGATGAGAGCTTCCTTGCGGTCTGCGCTGTCGTAAAGACCGATGATATCTTTAACGCTGAAATCATAAATTTTGTAAATTTCGTTGGTTTCATCGTTTACGATTTCGAGAGATGCAGCAGTGAAGTAGTTGAGAATGATGTCAACAGCCATATCTGCACCGATCATTGCAGCTGCTTCGGTGTAGCTGCCGATGGATGCGTTGATAACGTCTGCATCAGCATTGAATACTACTTTGCCGCTGTTTTCTTCAACATAATAGAGAACGTTGCGAACAGCTTTGCCGTCCTGAACATATCCATCAGGAAGATATGCGGAAACATTTGCATTGTAGTTACCGCCAACAATGGTTGCTTTGCCGGAAACAGTGCCGGTTACGCCGCCGCAGTTGAAGGTATCAAGGCTGGAGTCAAAGATAAGGGTTCTGCCGTTAGCGGTGATGTTGCCGTTAACTTTGTGACCGTTAAGGTCGAGGATGGTTGCATGATTGAAGGTAAGGTTGCCGTTGATATCATCGAGGAGGATGATTGCTGCTTCGCCTGCAAGTTTCTTGCTTGCGAACTGGCCGTCTTTTACAAAGTCAAATTTGTTGGTGATGCCGGCAGCTTTTACGTCTGCAACTGCAGCTTCGAAATCGGTGCCTGCGTCAGCAAGTCTTGCAATTGTTTTAACGGTAACGGGGTTGCCATTGCCTTTATATTCTTTAATGAAACCAAGAGCAAGGTTGATTTCGAGGTTGTTGGTGAAACCAAGAACGCCGAGAAGTTTGTCGATTGCTGCTTTGGTAGGAGCGTTGACAGTGATTGCAAAATCGTCGCCTTCTGCACCTGCGATGATCATATCTTTGTGGGTGAGAGCATCTTTTACCATATTATAATATTTGTTATAACCGGTAAGATTTTTATCAATGCCAAGTTTTTTGAGGGTGTTGGTATAGGTTACCATATCAGCATCGGATTCAAGGATGATTTCGATGTAATCCCAAAGGAACTGATATGCGATTGCGGAATTGAGAGCGGTAATGTCGGTTTTGTCAACATTTCCGGTTGCAAGCATTGCTGCAAGATATACTTCGTAAACTTTTTCAGGAAGATCTGCAGTTACTACAATGTTGCCGTCTTCTGCTCCGAAGGTAAGGTAATCTTCGATTGCTTTAAGGCCTCTGGAAACAGTGCCCATCTGGGAAGGAACGCTGTTGAGATAGAGGGTGAAAGGAAGAACCTCGCCGTCAGCTCCGAGTTTAATGGTGGTGTTGAGAACATCGCCTTTGCCTTTGCTGCCGAGTTCAATGATTCTGTCGCTGGTGAAACCTTCGTCGTTAAGAAGTGCATCGATGAATGCCTGAACGCTGATTTCAAGAGAACCATCTTCTATGGTATAAAGGAAATCTTCTTCGCCGAGTTTTACGTAGGTGTATCCGCCGTCAATGAATTTGTTTGCAAAGCCCATAATGCCGTCCTGGTTTGCATCAATGCGGGCTTCGAGAGCAATAACATTGCCTTCAGCATCTTTTACGAACCAATCGCCGAAAGTCTGTTCAAAGCTTTCGTCTTTTTCGTTGATTGCTTCACGGGTAATGGTGTAGGAACCGGTTATGAAGAGTCTGTTGAGCTGTTCAAGAGTGAAGGTATAGGAAGAAGCAGTTTCTGCCTTACCGTCAACAGTATATTCATATCTCCATCCAGTGGTGGGATGTTTGGGAAGGTTGATGTAAAGTTTGTTGATGTTGATCTTCTGATCTGCTTCGCCATCGATTTTTACAGTATATTCTTTTACAGTATAGGTGTAAGAAATGTTGATCTGTTTTTCGATGGTTTCGTTGAGATGTTCTTCAACTTTTCCGCCTTCAACAGTAAGTTCGTAATATTTTACGTTGCTTCCGAGAAGTTCAGCAACTTTTGCATCTACTTTTCCTTTAAGGTCTGCGATATAGGCTTCATCAAGAACAGCGCCTTTATCAAGAGATGCACCGGTTACGGTGATTTCTTTTCCGGGAACTTCGATGATTACCTGAACGTTAACCTGGCTTTCATCAAGTGCGGTGAGCACTGCAGAAAGAACATAGGGAGAAGCGGGGGTTTTGTAAGTTACGGTGCCGGGCTGTTCAAGAGCATCCATAAGGGTTTTGAGGTTTTCGCTTTCAGTATCGATTGCAGCGTTGGGAGCGGTGAGGTCTGCTTTTACGGTTGCAAGGATTCCTTCAAGGTCTTTGATTTTATCAGCATATTCAGGGAAACCTGCTTCGCTTACGAGATCTTCGATTGCTGCAACTTTTACATCGTCTTCAAGCATTGCAGAAAGGCGATCGGAAAGGGAGCTGATCTCAGCAAGTACAGCTTCGCTGTTTCTGTAATAATAAAGAAGTCCGTCTTTATTATATTCGCCGAGCATGTTGTAAATTCTGAGGTATTTGCCGTCGAGGTTTTCGCCAGTAATTCCGTTTACCTGTGCTTTGAAGAAATCACGAAGAGCCGCATCTTCTACAACAACATCGATAACGGAGGTGAGAGCAGCAAGTTTTACGTTATCAAGCTGTCCCATGGTGCTGTGGTAAGCAGCCATTTTATCAAGGGTTGCTTTCTGTGCAGCTGCGTCCTCTTTGATGGATTTTGCAAGATCGAGGATTTCTTTTACTTCTTCTGCAGTATAGTTGGTAAATTCAAGTTTATACTGAGCTTTAACTTCTTTTTCTGCCCAATCAACAGGATTTGCGGAGAATACGTTTTCGTCTCCGTCTTTACCGTAGGTGTAGGGAGCCCAGTCAAGGCCTTCGTAGGAGGAAGGATAAGCTTCGACTGCGGTAAGTTTTCCGTCTTTGAGCTCGAGAAGAGCGCCTGCATCTGCCGGGTCAGGTTTACGGTAGTTGATTGCTTCATCACCGAAAAGTGCGCCGGAAGTGAGGATTGCTTTTGCAAGTTCATCGCCATAGTTGTTGGCAATAACATTGTAAAGGGTTTCGTTGGTATAGGATTTACCGAGGCTTCTGATGACTTCGGTGTTTCCGAGAATTTCAACAACTGCGCCCTGTGCTTTCTTTTCACCGTTTACTTTATAGTCATAAGCTTTGGTGGAATCTTCGTGTGCAGGAAGGGTGAGTTTGTAACCGTAAGGAACGGTCATTACAACGTCGCCGGTTACTTCATAATCTTTAGGAGAATAAGTAACGGTATAGGAGGTGCCTTCTGCAACAACTTCTCTGTTGAAGTGTTCTGCAGCATAAGCTTCGCCCCATTCGGCAATTGCAGCAGCTTCGATTCCGCTTGCTTCAACTTTAGCAGCGATATCTTCAGCAGTTGCTTCTTCGTCTACGATAACGATAGCTTCTTTGGAAGCAGCTTCAACGAGTGCATCGGAATCCGCAACATCTTCAACAACGTTGAGAGCAACTTTAACTGCAATGTTTTTGGTGTTCATGTTTGCTACAACAGAAGTTACTTCAACCTCGAGAGGAACAGCGATTACCTGAATGTGGGTAAGTTCGCCGAGAGCTGCTACAAGGGTATCGAGTGCTGCGTAATCAGCGCCTTCTTTTACAAGGTTTTCGGTATCCCAGCTGCCTGCAGCAGATTCGAGAGTTGCAACAAGTTCACCAAGAATGTTTTTGAGTGTCATCCATTTGGTGTAGTTTGCAGGCTCTTCAGTTGCAAGATACTCGTCAAGGATTTCGTTGTTGAGCAAAACGTCGTTTTTGATGGCAAGAACGTTTTTGTAGGTTTCTGCAAGGCATTCGCCGTATGCAGCGCCGTTTTCAACAAGATATTCAACCTTGGAAGCTGCTTCTGCATATTCTGCATTCATGCTCTGAAGATCAAAAACGCCGTTTGCATCATACTCTTTTTTAAGAGCTTTTACAGCTGCAATAGCTTCTTCTTTAAACTGAACTTTAATTACTCCGTACATTTTGATACCATCAGCAAGCTGATTAAGGACATCAATTGCAAGACCAACGGTACCAAGGTTTGCTTCTGCGGAATAGCCAGCTTTAAGGTTTGCTACGCCGTTTTTAAGATCATCGATTGCGTTGAACATTATTTCCTGTTTTTCGCCTGCAACGTCTTTGGTAAGAACGTAGCTGACTTTTACAGAAAATGCGTTTCCTGCATAAGCATAATTACCAACGCCGTCGTTAAGAGTAACGGTTTCTTCAACAGCATCGTTTACGATGATGTCTGCGGAAACTGCTTTCCAACCGTCTTTTTCGGCTGCAGTAATTTCTTTTGCTTCAGCATCTACTTTAACGTCGGAATCTTTGGGAAGATCATACTCGATAGCATAATCTCCTGCAAGATAACCGGAATTAAGGAGAGCCTTTTCTGCGTCGGTAAGGTCATAGTTTTCAGCCATGACAGAACCGGCATAAACAGTTTTTTCTGCCGCGAATGCAGTAAGAACAAGGCCCGGAACATTGGCAAAAGAAAGAACCAATGCAAGGAGCATTGCCAAGCAACGCGACAAAACAGATGTTTTAGTTTTCATCATATCTCCTCCTGTGATTTAGTGTGTGAAAACACATATACCTCCGGCTTTTTTGCTTCCTAAAAAAGGGCGCAATTCAAGCCATAATTATACATTGTTAGTTTATCACACTTCTTCTCGGTATGCAAGATGTTTTTCATTCTTTTAAATAATATTATAATAAAACGCCCGAAAAATTTCGGGCGTTTTCTGTCGATTTATTCTTCTGTATCATATTTGGGGATATATCCGCTTTTAAGGCGCTGTTTATTCCAGATAAACATAATTCCGCCTACCAGGATTATTACTCCCGCCATAACAACTCCGAGAATTCCCATAACCTGGCCGAGGTTCATTCCCCAGGAAGAAGTCCGTCCGGTTATTTCATATTTTATCGGTTCGGTATATTCCGGGTTTCCGTATTCGGCAAGCATGTTCTGCGGAATAATCGCGTTTTCTGCCGCATCCGGAAGATTCATCGCGATATAATATTCCGTTTTTTCATTTACTGAGCCAAGGTAGAAATGAGCATAACCCTCGTTATCGACAACAACACTCTGCAAACGTTTAAGGCCTTTGCTGTCCTGGAAAAGTGTTGCGTTCTGGCGTCCGTAAGCTGTTCCGATTCGGATCAGCACCTCCGCATTCACCTGAGCAGGAGAAAGGAATCTGAGCACGAATCCCATGCCTGTTCCGAGTTTGGAACAAATTTCCTCGGAAGCTGCTTCGATTATATAGGTGAGGTTATATTCTCCGGAAAGTTCCGCCTTATCGATGTTTTTTCCTTCTATTTTCCAGACAGAACCGTCGGAGGTCATAACTGTTACGGTAACGTTTTTTCCGGCAACAGCTTCAATAAAACTATCGTCGATCGTTCCGTCTTCGCTCAGAAGGAGAGAAATGTTAACATTTCTCTCGCTGCCGTCATTATTTTGTCCGTACTTTCCGACAGCATCCTTTATAGCTTCTGCCGCATCCTTCCAGCCTTCTTCACCGTTTACGGAAACGGTAATATCAACGGAAGAATCCCCTGCATTGCTTCCCTGTGTAAAATCTTCCGGGTCAACGGGAGTATAGGGGGTGGTTACCGTTGTGGAAACGGTTGCGTTTTCGCTTTCAGTAACCGTTGTGTTTTCCTGAACAAACGATCCGTCCTCGTTTTCCAGAGTGGTTCCGGAAGATACCGGACCGGTAGGTCCGCCGGAACTTACAGAACCGGTGCTTTCAAAATCCGGAACTTCATCGTCCAGAGCTTCATGGATGTTGTTAGGCGACATATTTTCTCCGTTATAATAAACGGAACCAAGATTATCGCATCCGCGGAAAGAGTTGTTTCCTATGCTTTCAACACTGTCCGGAATTTTTACCGAGGAGAGTTTCTGGCATTCATAAAACATGAATTCTGGAACAACGTCAATATTTGCGTTGATCGTTGCGCTTACAAGATTTTTTGCGTAGCCGAATGACAACGGCCCGATTTTTGTTACACTCGAAGGAATAGTAACCGTTGTAATGGATTCACAGCGATAAAAAGCTTCTCTTCCGATAGTCTGCAGTCCGTTCGGAAGACTGAGCGAAGCGAGATTATAACAATCGGAAAAAGCTGCTTCCTCAATTGTTCTGATTCCGCTTCCGAGATTCAGGATCTTCATTCCGGAACAATATGTGAAAGCATATCTTCCTATTCTTGTTACGGAAGACGGAATTGAAACTGCTGCCAGATTTTTGCATTCATAAAATGCAAGGTTTCCTATTGAAGTAAGCCCATCCGGTAAAATCACACGGATGATTTCTTCTCTTAAATCATACCAGGGTGCAAAAGTGCTTTCGGGGAAATTTTTCATTTCTCCGGAACCGGAGATGGTCAATGTTCCGGCGGAAAAATTCCAGCTGAGGTTTGAACCGCAGGAACCGCTTGTTACCTTCTGTTCTTCCTGCTCTGCAGGAGTTTCATTGTTTTCGGTTTCAGCGGAAATTTCGGCATTTTCACCTGAATTTCCTTCCATTGCAAAAGCCTGGCCTGCGCCTCCGAAGGTGAGCGCAACAGCAAGAAGCACCGCCAAAAGCCGGGAAATATTTTTATTTATCGTTTTAAAAAGCATGGCGGTGCCCTCCTTCTTAATCTGAAATTGAATAGTCTGCTTTGCTTTCAAGAGGCTTTTCTTCTTTTTTTACGATCCTGATCGTATAGTCTTTAATCCACATAATGCCTATTACAATAGCGACCAAAGACCAAATATTTCCTTTTGGAAGACCGATCAAAAGCATATCCGATTCGTCGCGGAACAGGTTCAGAACAAAACGGGTCGAACCATAAAGCACCAAAAACCATGCATAAATTTTCCCGTGCTGTTTTCCCGAAACTCCCATCCACACGATAACTAACATCAAGACTAATGCATTAGTCAGTTCAGCAATCTGGCTTGGAAACAGAACTTCAGTTCCATCTTCCAAAACGCGCATAATCTTTCCGCCGCAACATCCTTCAACAAGGCAATCGTATTTCATAATTGCAAGCATAACAAGTCCTGCGGGAGCACAAAAATCCATAAGCTCGCCATATGGTATATTCAGAACCTTTGCAACATAATGGAACACAATCGGAATAAGGAATACCGCGCCATAATAAGAACGGCCGCCGAACCTGGATGATTCAATAAATGAAAAGACGAAGGCTCCGATTGTTCCGGTAATCGTAATCATAACAGCGACCGGAATGCTCTTCCAGATTTTAACTTTATAGCATTTCATAAAGATTGCTATAAAAACAAGCATTGCTATTGTTCCGACGGAAAGTGCAATAATTGCTTCTAAACTCATAATATTATTCTCCGTATATATCCGGTTCTCCGGAAGGAGAACCGGATATAATCAATCAAGGTGTGTTGCCGGGGTTCGAAATGGTGATGTTGCAGCTTATTTCACAGGATACAGTTCCGTTTTTAAGAACCAACGTGGTTGCTGTCAACGTTCCTGCTGCACCGCTGCTGCTTTCAGGATAACCTATATATCTCTGGCAGCCGCCATCAGCGTTCCAACTATAACTAGGAGTATACGAGTTGGTGCTATTTGCCGCTGTGTACATGTAAACATCGCCTATATCACTTGTAAATGTAAGCGTTGCTCCATCAGCTTTTCCGTAGCCGCTCAAAGTAATTGTTACATAAGCCTGTTCATATGTTGTTGTGCTACCGCCGCAACCGCTGGACTCGGTTTTTTTGTGGATATATACCGTTGTGGAAGTATCAGTAAAAGTTGCAGCTGTTTGGTTGCTTGCATTTGCATAATAGGCAGCTGTGATCTTTGCAGTAGGAGCCACAGAGCTTACAGTAAATGCCGGAGCATCGGAAGGAAGGTCATCTCCGGAGAGGATTACTCCCTTATTGACAGTCATGTTTTCATCGTTTCTATATACGATGGTATAACTGAGGCTCGGAGTGTAGCTTCCTGCAAATCTGAGGGTTGCATCACTGTGTGTGAAAGTAATACCATCAGCACCTTTTGTAAATGCAAGCTCAAAGTCTGCGTGTGCCTGGCTGGGTCCGGAATATCCGCCATAATCAAGAGAGGAGTTAGGGCCATAAGAATATTTAAGTATGACGCTGCCGTCGGCGATATCAAGTTTCTTGCCTTCAAAGTCTTTGATTTCAATAATGATTCCGGAAACAGTGTAGCTTTCTGCAAATGCGCCTGTTACTGTTCCGTTTGCATCTTTACCGAAGTTCTGGCTTTCTGTTCCTTTGAAGGTTACAACAGGTTTGTGAACAACTTTTGTTCTGTTGCCCGAAATTTCAACTCTCAGCGGGTTGTTTTCATCATACGGTACGTTGTCAACATATACGTTTTCAAGCAGTACTTCTGTAAGAACCCAGTTACCGTCTTTGGAACCGGATTTGTTATTCGGAACAGTAAAGTTCCAGCTTGTTACGTCGTTTTCGTCAGTAACGCCTTCGCCGATAACGGTTTCTGTGGTTGTTCCGTCTGTAATAACCGCTTTTACTGTTGCGGATTCAGAATTCTCGATTTTTACATTCATTACCGCGTTGCCTTCCGGAACAAACTGGTAAGACAATGTTGCGTTTTCCTGGAGAACTTTAGGAGGATCCAGAGAAATGATAGTGAATATCGGAGCATTCGGCGCGCTTGTGAGAACGTTTTTGGTGCTCTCTTCTTTTCCGATTTCAACTCTTCCGAAAACCCATGCGCCGGGTCCGCTGTTTGGAAGATTACCAACATAATAAGTACCGTTCCAGGTGAGATCCGTATCTATCTTTCTGGTTGCAGAACCTCTTGCCAAATATGTAAGTTTGACATTCTGAAGGTTTTTCAGCTCCTCACCGGTATCGCTGACGATTTTTACAAACATTTCAAGTTCGTCTGCAAAATCAGGATCCAAGGGGTTACAAGGGAACGTGGTTTTGCTTTCGGTTCTTACTTCAACGTTCATTCCGAGATAAAGCGTTGCTTCATATCTCATGTTTTCCGGAAGTTCTTCATATTCGCCATCCAGAACAAGATACTGCAGGTTATATGTACCGGAAGAACTGAAGTTTGCTCTTCCTTCCCAAAGGGTCGTTGTGGAGTTATAGGAGAAGTCGATATTGGTCGCAGCACCGTCTTCTCTGATAAATCTTCCCTGTACTGTTCTGGGCATTTTATCCTGGCTGTCTGCGGCAAAATCAAGAACAAAGTCTGCGCTGTAAGTTTTTTGTTCTGTCATTACAAAAATACTTCTGTTTTCGTCAGCCTGGATACAGCTCAGGGAGTTTATGCCATAACCTTCAACTTCAACTCTCGGAAGATTGTTAACGTCAAGAATATATTCCTGTCCGTCAAGTCTAACTGTTCTGAGAACGTATTTTCCGGGTTTTGTGAAATCGTGTGTTGCCTGCCAGGTTCCGTCCGGCTGTTTTTCAAAAGTCATTTCCGGTTCACGGGAACCCTGGGTTGTGTTGATTTCACGAAGGAAAACAGCAGAAACGTTTTCCGGCTGGTCGCCCTCAACAGTAACGGTTACCGTTGCTTGGTTTACAGATCCGCGCTCATAAGTGAATTTGTTAGGAGTAACGGATGCGGAAACACTTCTGGTTTCGTTTTTCAAGGTTTCGTTTTCAATAGGTTTCATTTCAGCGCTTCCGCCGAACTGAATGTTAAGCTGGCCCTGAATATCCGTTGCGGAAAGTACCTGGTCATTGGTAAGCTTGGTACCTTCGAGATAAATAATAGCTGTGATTCTTGTTGCTTTATTTTGTTCAAGAGCGGTTATACCGCGTATTGTTTCACCGTTCAGATCTGTTCCAAGATCAATACTCTCTTCAGAAAGAACAAGCGGTACTGTTACACGTCCGTTTGCAACATAATAATTTACCGTATCCATAGCAGCTTCCGCAAGGAAAGTTCCGTTTCCGTCGGCAAAAACAACCCTGAAGGATTCCAGAAGTTTAAGGGATTTTGCCTGGTCTTCAGGAGTATCTGCATAATAAACGTAGCAGCTTCCCGAACCCTGGGTTGTGGGGTTCTCGATATCGAGAAGCTGGGATTCATCCCAGACCCTGTTTTCACCTTCGTAGCCGGTTACAACTTTGATTTCCCTTTTCTTGAGGGTTGCATTTTTTTCGGGTTCAAACAGCTGCATTTCCTGAGCGGTAAGTTCCACATCAGTGCCGGAGTCATACCATTTTCCGTTGAGCTTATAAAGCTCCGCTTCAAAAGGCGTTCCGTCAACTGTAATGCTCAGAGAATAAATCTGAACTTCAGTACCGTCGATAAGAGTTTTAATTTCATCAACATATTCCGTATCGGCGATGACGTTACCCTCAAGTGTAAGGTAGCTTCCGGCTGCGTTGGTCCTGACCCAGAAGTCAACCGCAAGAGCATAAGTATCTTCTGCGTTATAGTCAGGGGTGCCGACTGCACCGGAATTGTTATGTGCTTTTGCTGCTTCAACATCTCTTTCGAAAAGGTTGTAATCTCTTGGAACAGTGGTCTGAATATTTGCTTTAACCGTTCCCGGAACGGTTATAGGACGGCCCAAAAGTTCTCTTTTGATTGTTGCGGTTATTTCGAGACCTTTTACGTTGAAATAAAATCCCGTGCGTTCTTCAAATCTGTAAAGTATTCCGTTGGTGATTCTTGCTTCCTGTGTTCCGCTGATATAATTTAAAGCATCCGTTGCCCCGAGTGAACCAATATTCTTTTCTTTTTCTCCCGAACCAATAGTACATTCACCTACATTAACAAGGTTATTAACAATTTCGTTGAGTCCGCTGTCAAGCCACAATATTTCCGTTGCGGTTGTATCACACAGAATTTTAAGTTTTTCCAAGTCACTGGCGATAATATTATAGTCTTTCACAAATTGAGTAAAACCGGAAATCTGTATTCCGTCAGCTTTCAATTGTGTATCAGTAGCACTTAGAATCGAATTCAAATCCGTATATATTTCAGGTTTACCCTCTTGAAGATAAAGAGCAAGGTTGGCAATTTCAGCCATAGCTTTTGCTTCATCGTTGAATGCATCAAGAAAGCCCTCATACATGGCGCGAAGGTCTTTTATGTAACTGATTTCACAGGCAGGGTTCTTCAAATTTTCATCGCTGGAGTTCATTCTTGCGGTCATATAAAGACCCATCATTTTTGCCAGCGAATTCATATATCCCTTGTTCTGTGTAAGGGCAATGTATTTTCCGCCTGCGCTGGCAATGGTATCATTTATCAGGGTTTCTCTGCGAAAAACTTCCTGTGCAATAAGGTTTGCATTACCGGAAAAGTCCGCAATAACAGATGCTATTCCGCGAACACCCACGGAATTATCGACTTTAAAGCGTCCGTTCGGATATGCTTCGGAAGGATTTTCCCAGCTTACATAGCCGAATTCGGTATTAAGCTTTTCAATTCGGCCGTCCGCCTGATAAACAGCACCATAAAGAGGGTTGTTTTTAAGACCGGATTTATTGAGCTGTGCCGGTCGAAGAACAATTTTATCAAGTCCGTAGGAAGGATCTCCGAGGTTAATAAGGTTACCCCAGGTAATGTTTGCATTTGCGATGTTTTGTCCTTCTGCCGAGCTGGAATCTCCGACTTCAGATTCTTCCGGAGCCTTTGTTCCGTCACCGGTTGCAAGTGCAATTTCAAGGTTACCGTTCGAAGCGATGTTGGTGCTTATTGCGGTAATTTCCGGCGCACGGGAAATTGTCAGCCATGCATAAGAGGCCGAAGTGAGCATAATAACGGAAAGCGCAAGCAAAAACGCCACCGCCATTACTTTTTCTTTAATTCCTGGAAGCATTTCCTGATATGCTTCTATTCTTTTTTGAGTTTCAGTTACCATTAGGCACCTCCTGATACTCCACAGTGCTGAACGTCGGGTTTGAATAATTTATAAAAAACGGAATTTCCGTTTCATAAAAGCGAAGGTCTTTATACCTCCACTTTATTTTCATGAGATAAGTTCCTGCCGGAACAAGGTGGTTTTTAATTTCAAAAACCATTTTGTTTTTTTCTTCTTCAGAAGAATCTCCGTCTGAAAGGGCGAGTTCACGGTATCCCAATGTTCCGTCTTTTTGTTTTTCAAGAACAAAAAGAGAATATTCCACGGAATAATCTTCGTTTTTCCATTCTTCCGGAAAAGTTGCTTCAAGGTATTTTCCAACGGAAAGAATCACAGGAATTTCCGGTCCTTCGGAAACGATATCGTTTGTAAGGATGTTTTCGGAAGAAGCTTCCGCTCCAGCAGATCCTTCCGTATTTTCTTCTTCGGATTTACCAAAAATCGATTTTACCGAAACGAAGCAGGAATCCTGAGCTTTCGGCACTGCCGTTATTGAGGAGCTTCCCGCGGAAGTTTCTTCAGAAAAAGCCTTAAAGGTTAAATCCAGATTTTCCGTAAGTTCCGCCCTGCTGAAATCAAAATACAAAAATCCGGAGGAAATGTTTTCTTCTTCCGCCGTTCCGCCGAACCAAAGCATTTTGTAGCTTGAACCGTCGGTACTGTATTTTGTTTTTGCAGGCAAATCATCAACAACTACTTTTGTTATGTTATCGGAAAGGCTGAGTTTTACCGGGAAGAGATGTTCCGGATCAAAAACAAAAGGAGCTTCCGCCTTTATTTTTGAATTCCCGGAATCAATCGCAGCAACCTGTTCCGCTGCTGTGTTTTCAGCCGTTTGCGGTTCTGTATTTTCTTCCTGCTCACCGGAAGAACCGTTCATATCAAGGTTTTTTGTTGCCGGAATTATTACACAGAAGTTCCCGCTCAGCTCTCCCCATGTTATGGAAAATTCAACCGGAGTATCTGTGTTATAGCTTCCGACATCCTCAACAGTTATGGAAAATATTTTTTCCGCATCTGCCATTGCATCTATCGGTGTTCCGCTTTTTATAACAGTTCCGTTATATTTTACCTCGAGGGAAATATCCTTTTCCGGAACTATCCATTCAATTGTTTTTTTATAATCTCCGCCAACGGGTTTTACCTTGAACTCAGCGGTTATAGGCTCGCTGCCGAATTTTCCAAGCATAACTGTTGTTTTCGGCTCGCCGCTTTTATAAAAACAATCGCTGATCACTTTTGGTTCGGATGCTTCGAGCACCGTTCTTACCGCTGCGGTATTTTGAAAACGCGCATATGCCGGAGTGGCAAAAGTTCCCGTGCTCATTACGAGCGCGAACACTGCAAAGAGAACGCAGCAGATCTTTATTTTGTTTTTCATTGTGCTCGTCCTCCTTTTTATGGTTTTTGCAGCTTATTCTGCCGTGATTTCCGCTGTTATCTGCGGAATCAAAAGACTTTGTTCGGAAACTTTTGAAGTATCGGCTTCGATTTTAATTTCCGCAAAGCTGAGTTTTCCGCCTTCCAGTTCCCAGAAAATTTCGTTTCCGCTTTCGTCAAAAAATCTGAGCACCCAGCCTTCGCCGTGAATTCCGTATAAATCGCTGTTTTTTTCAATCGGAACAGCTGTTGCCGGAACAAGCTTTGGTTCTGCTCCTTCTTCCGTGCTCGGAAGAACAAGGCTTATGCTCGGGTTTTCTTCGTCTATCAGAAGACCGAGGCTTGCGATCATCCACACGTTTATTTTCTGCTTGCTTTTACAGCAATCCTCTTTTGAAGTTCCGTTTGCAACAGCAAATTCAAGGGTCGCCTTGCCGTTTTCGGTTTTCCAGGAGAATTCTTCCGCAGGAGAAAAAGCTCCCACCGAAACTGTTCCGAGAATTATCTTCTCCGGTTCCTGAATTTCAAATCCTTGGGTTCCCTTGATTTCCTTGCTGTATCTGGAAAAAGCCGTTCCGGTGGAAATAACCGGAAAAGCTATGCAAAGGAGCAGAGCCAAAGCCGCTATATATCCAAAGGGACTTTTGGTTTTGTTTTTGTCCATCGGCTTTGCTCCTTTTCTTTATTTTTATTCGTCGGTTTCTTCTGTTACAGGAACTTCGGGCACCACTCCGAAATGATTGCTTCCGTTTGTATGCTGTGTTGAACCGGAAGCTATCCACTCGGTACCAAACGGCATTCCAAGACCGAAGAATTCGCCCTTATGAATACGTACAGTTACTTTTACAATGCTCATGTTTTTATCATAAACACGTATTGCGTGGTCTTCGTCACTTTTTATTACAGTTTTAAGAAGTTCCTCTTCGCCGCTGTTGTTGATTTCCGCTTCGGTTTCTCTTATAACAAGGTCTATGCTGTTGCCCTCATAGTTGTTTTCGATATAAATCGCATCGCCGTTGACTCCGCTTCCGCTTGCGCTTGCAACAGGGTCCGCCGCTTCGCCTTTTCCGAATATTTGCGAGTTGATAATTTCAGTATTTCCGCCTTTAATTGTAATTCCGATAATGCCGGAAATTTTGCTGTTATAAATGGTAAGGTCACTGTCGTTTTGCGGATGGTAAATTCCTGTTCCCCATTTTCCGCCGTTGCTTTCCGTTCCGGTACTTTCAATAGTACAATTTATAACACGGATATCCGTTCCGACCCTGTTGCTGGAACCATTTCCTACGATTCCGTATCCGGGACTTTTCAGAATTGAATTTTCAACAATAAGCTGTGTTTTCTGTTCGGAATCCGTTCCGTTTCCGGAAAGGAATATTGCGCACAAAACGCCGTCGATTTCACAGCCCGAAACACGCACTGTGGAATCGCCATCATTGGGGCTGTCATTATCTCTTACGTTGATTCCTCTGTCAAAACCGGTTATTTTAACGTTGCTGAGGGTTATTTCGGCGCCGAAGGCATCCAAAGCTTTTCCTTTGCCGGTTTCTGCGCTTTCAAGAGTTCCGTTCATCATAGTAACGGAGCTGCCTTCCTTCGCAAGGATCGTCTCCGCAGTAATCTTATTACCGCCGAGATCCACAACAAGATTTGTGCCTTCCGGAACTGTGAGAGTTCCAAAGGCCATATCTGTTCCGAGAATAATCGGTTCTCCGTTGGCCATTGCCTCTTCGAGTTCAGCAAGGTTTGTAACGGTTCTGGTGATTTCTTCGCCGCTTTGTGCGGAAATTGTAATTTCTGCAGTGAACGTAGGCGGATTTTCCAAAGCTGCGGATTCCGCAAGCCTTGCATCGGTCTGCGTTTCCATATAGATATCCGCATAGCTGCAAAGATAAGCATAAACTCCATAGCCGTTTTCATCCACGGAAACTTTATAGAATCCTCCGGAAACATTTTCGCTTGTATCAATGCTTCCTGCATAACCGTCGTTTTTTGAAAAAGCAGCAAGGAAATCCTTCGGTGAAGTTTTTCCGTCAACTGTTTCAAGTCTTATAACATTGTTTCCGTTTTCTTCCACTGCGGCAAAAGTTGCTTTGTCATAGTCATATTCAATGGGGCGGAGATATTCCAGAACGGTAAGTCCCGTTTCATTCTCCTGCGCAAGAACATAATATCCGAGCACGTCATATACCCAGTGCCATTTAAGCTCCGGCGCATTGGTTATATCTTCCGTAAGGAAAAGCGAATCTTTTCCGAAAAGGGTATAAGTATATGCTTCCTTTTCGTTTACATAAACTCTGTCGACTGTTTCTGTGGTTATTTCTCCGTTTTCATCTTCAAAACTATAAGTTTCAGGAGCATCCACATAGAAGAAAAGACGTTTTTTCATGTCTTCATGCATCGCTTTCTTCGAAACATTTATATCAACTGTTGTGATGCCTTCGCTTTTGTTTTCTGCAATAAGGTTTATGTTTCCGTTTTTACCGGGAGCGATTTTTTCTTTTACATTTTCTTCAACAAGGATTTGTCCTTCAAGCCCCCAGGTTTCAACCTCAAAAACCAATCCGCTGGTCTGGACAATGTTGGTGTACCATGCGGAGGTCATTGCAAAAAGAATTACTATGGTAAGAATTATGGTAAGGGCAGCAAGAGCAATTTGGAGAACTATATTCTTTTGAGTTTTGATAAGCTCCGGAGAAACATTTTTTTCTTCGGGGATTTTATCCATTATCAGGTTCTTCAGAGCAGATATTTTCTCCCATCTGAAGTTCATCAAAATGCATCAACTCCTCAATAAGTTCCTCTCGAATACGTTCGTACATTTCGGAATATTCTTCCTCTGTCATTCCGCAAAGGGGGTCTTCCTCGGGCTTTTCGTTCTGCTGGGTTCTTTCAAGCTCCATCATCATATGGAGTTCCTGGCGGATGTTTCCGACAGTGCTTTTAAGGATAAGCGCCGCAAGCAGAAGGCTTGGCAAAGCGATGAATCCCAAAAAACCGATTTTGCTTGTAAAAATGGATAAAATATCAGCAAACATACTGCCATCTCCCGTATGCCAAATAACTTTTCCGACGAAATTCGATTTTTCTACGAAATAAACGTCCGTAACCGGGTTTGCGTCGCCTTTTGTTTCCAAAAGGACTTCACCCGCCTCGGATTCATAAATACCCACTACCCTGTGGGTAACGATTTTTCCCCAGATTTCCTGGGTTCGGGTTTTGAAACATATGATATCATCAACTTTGATTTTTTCGATATCCGTTTCTTTTGTTACCAGAAGAGAACCTACCGGAACAGCGGGTTCCATACTTCCGGTTACAACGCGGAACATCATAAAACCTCCGATGTTGACATATCCGTTACTCAGAACCTGTATTGCCGAATAAAGGCAGATAGCCACGGCAAAAACCAGCATTATCGTTACAAGCGCGCTGATCTTTTTATGCAGGTCAAGGCTGTTTTTTTCTTCTGTTTTTTCATTCATAATTATTTTTCGGTTTCTCCGGCAAATTCGATGTTGACGGCAAAACGTGCGGATTTTGCGCTTGCAGGGCAATCAAAATCCTGCGCTTCGACCCAGACAAACATTCGGATACGCTGGGGAACGTTTCTTTCAAGTTTTATTATGGAAACATCATCCGTTGCGCCTGCTTTGTTTTTATAGGCTCCGGAAATGAAAATTTCTTCTTTTTCACCAAGCTCTTCTGCGAGATATCCGGTGTTTTTTATAAAATCGCCTTTTGTCACATATGGTGCAATCTGCCCCTGAAGGGATCTCCCATAGAATGCGGCAAAAGCTTCTTCCTCGCTTTTCCAGTTTCCGGCGCTGCCGAGTTTTACTGTGTTGAACATCTGGTCAAGCCTTGTGCCTTCTCCGCTCTCCGGTAAAGTCCAGGAGCTGTTCAGCTGGACCGTAAGATGTTCCCAGAGATTTATATCTTCTCTGAGAGAAAGAGGCTCGGTCACTATATAAGTTCCATCAAGTTCCGGTTTTCCGGGATGATAGTCCGCATTCGGTTCATAAATTGTAAATTTATCAGCTTCAAGATAAGAAGTTCCGCTCAGCGGTTCCTGATACATTCCCCTCAGGGAAGTGTAGTTTTTGTTATAATAATCTTTTCCTGCATATATGTTCATGGTTTCGTCCATGAGCTTGATGTCATTCGCAAGAAAACCTATGCGGACTGAAGCCGCTGCGCTTCCTTCGGAAGGCTGCAGTTCATATCCGTTTTCCGTTTCCTTAGGCGAAGGAAGATCTATAACAAAGCTTCCGCCGTTATAATCCTCTTTTCCGGTCGAAACGCGGAGAGTATGCTCACCGCTTGGAGAAACGACCCAAAAATCAAGATAGATATAGCTTCCTTCCTTGAGTTTTTCCTGATATCCTTCATCTTTTACGGAAATGTTTGCATTTTTAAGTTCACTGTCCACATCTTTCTGGGAGATGAACCAATCTATTCCGTTGGAAGTGGAAACGGGAGTAAGTCCTGCAAGCTCCGTAAGATAGTCATATTCGCTTCTCTGTCCGAAGTTAAGCGAATCGGAAAAATATCCGGGATAATTATAGGTTTTTCCGTCGATCTTTTCGGTTACGTTCGGCGCAATAAGAATTGTGTTTCCTCCGCCTATTGCAACCTGGATTCCGGTGGCAGCCGGATTTCCCGAAAGGACCATCCATGCATAAGATGACATTATAACCACGGAAACGGAAAGGGTAAGCGCCAGAGCCATTGCAATCAGTTTGATATAGATTTTGGTCATGGTGCTTCTCCTTTCCCGGCTTTTTTATAAGGTTTATTTTTTGCGCATCGCAAGACGTCTTCTGCGTTCGAGTTCACGCTGTTCTTTTTCTTCTTTTATGCGGCGGTTCTCCTCTTCGCGGATCGCAAGGCGGTTTGCAAGGGATCTTGTAAAGATAACGATCTCATCGCTGTAAGCTTTTGTGAATTCGATATCTTTTTCTTCCTGCTCACGGAGTTTTTCAGCGGCAGCTTTTGCTTCTTCCTTAGCAATCTGCTTTTCTTCAAGAAGACGCTCACGCTCTTCCCTTGCCTTGATTTCTTCTTCAATTTTTCTCTGTTCCGCTTCTTCCATAAGGCGCAAAGTTTCCTCAAAGGATTCTTTTTCCTTAAGCAGCTTTTCTTCCGCAGAAGCGCGGTCCTCGAGTTTTTTTGCAAGGGAATCCGCAAATTTCTGAATTTCTTCCGAAATAATCTGCGCTCTGCGTTCTTCTTCCGCCTGTTTTTCGATAAGGACCTTCTGGGCAAGCTGTTCTTCCGCTTCTTTTTCAAGGCGGAGACGTTCTTTTTCAGCCTCTTCCTCAGCGATTTTGCGCTGTTTTTCGGCTTCAGCTTCTTCAAAAGCTTTAAGTTCTTCAAGACGGCGGGCAATTGCGGCATCTCTTGTTGTAATATTGTTTTCAAGATGCTCTGCAAAATAATCCAGCTCTTCCTGGAAGAGTTTTGTTCTGCGGCGGTCTTCCGCTTCTCTTTCCATCTGCTCCATTCGGAGACGCTGTTCTTCCGCTTCTTTCTCCTGGCGGAGGCGTTCTTTTTCCGCTTCTTTTTCCTTGCGGAGACGTTCCTTTTCTGCCTCTGCTTCGAGACGGAGACGTTCCTGCTCTTCTTTTCTGCGGAGCTCCTGTTCCTCAACAAGTCTGCGGCGTTCTGCTTCTTCTTCAAGCATAAGCTGTTCCTTGGTGAGTTCTTCTATAAGAACTTTGCGGATCTCAACATCCGGAAGGTCGTAATCTTCCGTAAGTTCCTCGATAATTTCTTTTACGAATTTAGGTTTAAGGCTGCGTTTTTTGGTTTTGGAAGGTGCAGGGATTCTGCGGTCTCTTTCATCCTCAAGATAGCCTTTGAGGATAAGATAGTTAAAAAGGATATTATGATAGATATCCCTTTCCATGTTTTCATTTATATTGGGGTTTTGCTCCACAATTCGTATGGTATATCCGATATCCTCATAACTGCGGAGAAATTCCAGAAGAGCAACTATCTTGCGATAGTTGGGGTTCTTTTTAAGAACGTTGGTTTTGGTAATGCCGCCCTTGATTCTTGCGAGTTTTGCCATCTGCTGTGCAAACTGGCTGTGCATAAGAACGCTGAGGATTCTGTAAACTTTGGAAATTCTCGCAAAAACGTCGCCGTTTTTTTCGTCGGTTTCAATGGCGCTGTCCGTTTCCTTTACGTGCATGAACATATCAAGATGCACCATTTCCGTTGCGGTTTCCATTGTGGAATCCACTTTGAGCTTTGCGCCGAATTCATCACCCATTGCGCTGAAAAGCGCATCGTGACGGATTTTTACAAATTCATAGGCTGCTTCCATCGCTGTGAAAACAAGGCGGTTTTCATAAAGTCCCCAGGTATCTTCACGATATTTCTGCATAAGTCTGCTGGGGCGGACATCTCCTGTTTCCTCGTCAAATTTTTCAACAAGGGAAGCATGCTGGGCAAGGTGACGGACAACATCGGAACCCGCTTTTTTTGCATGTGCAACGTTTACGATGAGTTCGTCTTCTTTGATTATGTTTCGCGGGTTTGAAACAATGTTCTGAATTGCCGGAAGGCTTTCTTCAATTGCATCGACCCAACTCAAATCAACGGTTTTTTCCATTTTTCTGTTGGAAAACTGGAAATTATTTTCCGCTCTTGAAACAGCATCCATAAAAAACTCATAAAACTCGGTGCTTCCAAGAGCTCTTATAACACTTCGCGTGTATTTTTCATAGATAGGATCTATAATAGAATCCTTCTTTTTTGCTCCGGAATCACCGGCGTTTTTTTTCGAAGTTGCTGCCATAAAGCGGCTCCTTTCACAAAGAATCAGTTATTCTTCTTAAGTTGCTCAATATAATCCTTGCAGATAACCATGGTGTTTTTTCCGAAAACTTTATCAAGATAGGTGCTGAACTTTGTGAGTTCATCCTTCATGAAACCAAGGCTCAGGGATTCAAATTTTCTGAGAACTTTTTTTGCAACAATAAAGTCGATTGCCTGAAGTTCCGTTCCGCCGCAACCGATAAAGCAGGGAACAAAATCGCCGATCTGCTTCATAATTCGGTTACCGAAGGCAAGGCGGAAGTTTTTGATAAGATAAGCGTTAACAAGCTCAAGTTTATCAAGGTTCTCCTGAGAAACGGGATATTTCTGTTTTGCTTCAGCAAAAAGCTCGTTAAGGCGATCTGTGGAAATATAAACCGGATCGGTGAGTTCACATTCAAAAGGATCCGCTCTGCTGTCAAGGTCTATCGGGATAGCACGGTCGTAAACTTTATCCGCAACGGCGAAGGTAGAGTCGTCGTTGTTGATGGTGCCGACTATCCAGACGTTGTTTGTGATCTGGACTTTACCGCCGTTGATAAGGCAGGGGTCATTATCCCAGACAGCGGTTACAACGTCAACTTTCCATTCTTCCTGAAGAGGCATTTCGAGAATGGAGAGCATTTCCGCAAAATAATATTCAACACGGGCGATGTTCATTTCGTCCAGGATTACAATATGCGGATCGCGGTAATAGTTACATTCGTAAATTGCCTGGAGGAATTCCGTTTCGGCATAACGCTTTGTAAATTCGTTGAAATAACCGTAAAGCTCGGTACGTTCACGCCAGGAAGGCTGAACGGAAACAACGGTTGTGTCTTTCTGAACAAATTTACCGAAAGCATAGGGAAGAGAGGTTTTACCGGTACCGGAAATACCCTGAAGAATGATGATTCTCGAAGTCCCCATGGAAGCGAGGAAATAGCGCATCATGTCGAGATCATAGTAAAGTCTGAGCTGGGAAGCGGCAAACTTTCTGAATCTTTCGCAGAACTGTTCAAGGGTTATCTCGTTATCATATACCGGTTTTACATATTCGGTTTTGTAATAGTTATCAACGCCGGTAAGACGGAAGAAACGGCTTTCCGAAGGATCAACGCAGGGAGAATCGAAGGTGTTGCGGTTGGAAGGAGCAAGTTCTTTGCTTTCCTCCTCTTCTCCGTTTTCGCCTTCTTCGTTTTTTTCCTCTTCCGGAACTTCCGGTTCGCCCATCTTCATGGCGAGGATCTTATCTTTTTCATAATTTGAACGCATCAGGTCGCGCTGAAGGGTGCGGACCTGGGCGGACATTTTTTCATATTCTTTTTTGGAGATTCCTCCGAAAAAGATAGAACGGATAAGCTTTCCCACAAAATAGATTATCAGGCAGCAAAGCGCAACGATCATAACGTTCGCAATAAGCAGCATTACCCAGTCGGTGGTGCTGAAACCTGCGCTGTGCTCTTTTATGATGTTCATTCTCATGGGGAAATTGAACAGATAGTTCAGGAAATTGAAGATTGCGCCCAGCGCATCCACAAAAGCCTGAAAAACCTGACCTATATCCTCTTTAAAATAGTTAAAGAAATTATTCATGCTTCTCTCCTATTTTTTCGGAGGATATCAGACTTCTGCTGCTTCCTCCGTTTTGTCTGCTTCTTCAGCAGTTTCCTCAGAAATTTCTTCCGCTTCAAGAACTTCAGGTTCTTCTGCGGGTGCAGGTTCTTCAACCGGTGCCGGCGCTGCTTCCGGAGCCGGTGCTGCTGCCTGCTGTGCTGCCATGGAAGCCATTATCTCCGCTCTCAGACGTTCGCGGATCTCTGCTTCCATTTTTGCGCGGGCTTCTGCCGCAGCATCCATCTGCTGTTGCTGCTGTTTCTGCTGCTGTTCAATAAGGTCTTCGGTGCGTCCGCGTTCCTGCTCAAATTTAATGCGGTTTTTAACGTTCTGATATTCAAACAGAACACGGAAGAACTGAACAAGATGGAAAAGGAAGAAAAGGAAAACAGGAATAACGATAACGATCAAAAATCCGGTGCTTGTCTGGAGATAGTCAAAAACTTTGCCAACTCCGGAAACGCGGAAGGAATATTTACCTACGATTTCCGATTCGTGAACGGTAAGAGGGTCGGCAGAGGTGTTGTTATCACCCTTGGTGGAGAAAATAAGATAGCCGCCGCCGTCATAGATCTCGTGGATTCTATGGGTGTTGAGAACACGTTCGCCGTTAATTACGGTCCAATAGGTGATGATGTCCTCTTTTCTGAGTTCACCGGGGTCTTTTACGCCCACGTCAAAAATAAGGTCGCCGGGAAGCAGGGTGGGGTACATAGATTCGGTCTGGATGGAGAACATTCTGATACCGAAGATGTTGGGAACACCGTTTCCGGAAGTGGAAACATAGGAAACGTAGGTGCACATTGCCGCAAGAGCAATTGCAATTACAAGCACAACGTTAACAACTGTGTTAAGAATGCGCTTGCCCTTGCTTTCCTCTTCCATAACGCTGATTTCACCTTCATTGGAACCGGGAATCATGGTTTTTTCCTGTTCGTTTTTCATGTGGATTTCTCCCTTCTTTTCTTTGGAAGTTTTATATATAAAAAGCAATACGTTGCATACTGCAAATTACCGCTCTTTTTTACTCAATTTTGGTAAGTCCGGAATGATCTTCGGTCTTTCCGGAAAACTGGATGTTTGCCTCAATTTTCGCGTCGCTGCTCTGGTTTGTGCAATCAATATCCTGTCCTTCAAGCCAGATATAAAGCTCCACTTTTATAACTTTTCCGACTTCTATGTCGAAAAGGTTCTGAGGTTCAATAATTTCGCCCTCTCTGTCGATAAATTCGCCGAGAGTGTGGATAACGACTCCATGCTCAATGGGGTCGGATTCCTCCCAGAAACTTTTGCTCTGGAGGAAGATTTTTTCCGGAGGAAGAAGATCCTCCGTTCCGTCAACGCTCGCGGTTGGGATATATCCTTCAAAACCGTTTATATGAGCATCGCTGTTGGGTTCAAAAATTATAAAATTCGGCGGAATTTCCTCTTCGGGAACATATTCCCCGTTTTCGTCCATTTTGAGCACGGTTGTTCTGAAGCCGAAGCGGATAGCGTTTTCTGCGCCCTGGCCGCCGTTTTCGTGGCCCATTCCGACAAGTTCCTCGAGTTCAATAACGTTTCCGTCCTCGTCCGTTTCTTCCCGGGTTTCCCAATGTCCCGGGTTCCAGATCGGAAGACCGCGGACATAAGTTCCGGAACCGGCAACGCCTTCGTTAACTTCCACAGCCGGCGAAAGGGTTACTTCCGTGTTCATTCCGCTGCGGACATAAAAAGTTGCCTTTATGTAATAGTTTTCGATATTCTGTTTGTTTGCGTTACGCTCGTCGTTAAGAACAAGCCATTCGCGGTAGTTTTTAAGCCTTCCGTCAATTCCATAGGCGGCGGCATAAAAACATTGGTTTTCCTCGGACCATGTGATCGGCCTTAAAACAGGCTTGTCCTTTTCCTCGTTAAGAGGATCGGTGTAATTTATAACATCCCAGAAGTTAAGCTGAAGATCCCATTTCTCCATATCCATGGAAAGTTCCATTCCCGGGTTGGAGTTTATATAGATGTTCATATTACTTACTTTTGGGGTCCGGGTAATTGTGAACCAAGTATAGGAGACACCGACAAAAAGGGAAAGCAGGACAAATAACATATAAAGATATATAACTGTTCGTCTTCTCTGTTTTTTCGCTTTTTCGGAACTCACTGTTCTGTTTTTCAATCGGTGTTCTCCTTTCCTTTTTTCGGTTCATAAAAGCGGGGTCAAAACCCGCCACGGGTTCCCCTGTGCACTTCCAACAGGGCAACCCGCAACAATTTTTGCCTTGATATCCCGCTCCGGAAATTTCCGGAGCGGGATATTCGTTTTTTTGGGGTTGTCTTAATTAAAGACTAAGCTGAAAATCAGCCCTGACCTTCGGTACCTTCGCCGCCCTGTTCAGGAGTTTCGGTTGCGTCATCGCCCTGGCTCTGGAGAGGAGTATAATCCATCGGGTCGAGCTGTGCGGTGGAGGAGAACTGAAGGTTCATAGTGCCGGTTGCAGATTTACCTGCGGTTGCAACGTCTGCGTTGGTGATGTTTGCACCATCGAGATAAACAAGAACAGAAACAGTTTCTGCCTGGTTCTGAGGAAGAGCAGTGATTTTTGCATCTGCAGTAGCAAGGTAGTTTTCGCCTGCTGCAACGGTTACTTCTTTATGGGTTGCAGGATGTTCAGCATCTGCAAGTTTATATTCGCCGGCTGCTTCATCATAATAATGAGTTGCGCCTTCGGTTGCTTCTACATAAGTGGTGGTTGCTGCAGTTACAGTATAAAGTCTGATAGGTGCAGTTACGCTGTTTCCTCCTTCGGATGCGTTACCAACATCAAGTTTTGCGTTAGCAAGAATAGTGGTTCCTCTGAAGAAGACTATTCTGATTGCTCTCATAAGGTTTTTGACCTGTTCGGTACTGAAAGATGCGTTTTCGGAAACAAAGGTCATGGTGGAACCGTTGCCCATAACTTCTTCGCTGCCTTCGCCGTTATAGATACGGTCTTTTGCTTCGGTCTGGAGAAGAAGATCGGAAGCTGCTGCGTTGGTGCGGAAAGCAAGGTCGATTACATAGCCGTAAGTTTCGGAAAGAGGCATGCTCTGGCTTCCTTCTACGGAAACAGGAGCGCCGCCAGCTTCTACAATTACTGCATATGCATTGAGATATGCAGTAATTGTGCTTTCGGTTGCCATAGTTGCGTTGAGTTCGTCAACTTCGATACCGTTGTACTCAAGGCCGGTAAGAGTAACGTTTGCTTTATAGTTGCCGCAATGGTCTGCGATATCCGCATAAACACCGCTTCCGGGTTTTACGTTAACGGTTACACCGGTCTGAACTGCAGCGATAAGTTCGGAAATATGTTCTTTTGCTTCCATAGCTTTGAACTTGCCGTTGATGGTCATCTCGTTAGGATCAATGAATTTGCCCATTGCGCTGGAAATTTCGCTCCAGGTAATATTGTCGCCTCTGTCATTGCCATCAACGTCTTTTTTCAAACCGTCAAGTTCGCCCTTTGCGGCCTTTACTTCGGCGATGGTATCAGCAAGTTCATCAATGCCGGGAATTGCGTCTGCATCTATGCCGTAAGTTTCAAGAACAGCAACAGCTTCTGCAAGAGTTGCTTTTCCTTCAAGAGTGCTTGCAAATACGCTGAATTCAGTGTCATCCATAGTTGCTACCATTGCGTTGGATGCACCGTAAGCAATGATGTAGTTGATATATGCCTTTTCGATATACTGAAGAGCACCGACTCTGTCGCTTCCGTTTCCGAGAAGGTCAACAACAATTGCTCTGAGGGAATCAACTTCATCCTGGGTATGGTTTACGGTACCGGTTGCATGGCTGATAGCAATGTTTGCGATTGCCTGACCGTTGTTCTTAAGAGAAGCTGTTGCTGCGTTCTGGGCCTGAACCATTGCGGTGGAGGCTGCGGAACGGTAGTTACGATAAGCAAGCTCACGGTCGGTCATACCGGAAGCTGCGCCAACCGCACGAACGCCGAATTTGTTTGCGTGATCAGCATCGTTGGAGAAGCTGTTGTTGGTGGTATCATAAGTACTGGTGGTTGTGTTTTCCGCAAGAGAATCAACACGTCCGTCTGCTCCGTAAGTAGGAGTTTTGAGGAGAGCAGCACCAAGAGTTCCTGCATCACTTACGTTGAGAGCAGAAGGATAGAGCTGGATCTTATCAAGACCGTAGCTTGCATCGCTTACGTCAACAAGGTTACCCCAGGTAAGGTTCTTTTCGATCCAGGGTTTTGCGCTGTCGCCCTGGGAGGACTTGATTGCGTCGTCGTTTACGCTTCCGTCTGCAGGGACAAGTGCCATTTCGAGGTTTCCGTTAGCGCCAACAGAAGTCTGGATACCGGTTACCTCGGGAGCGGTAGAAAGGGTAAACCATGCATAGGTGGAGGATACCATCATGATGGAAGATACCAGAAGCATTGCAATTGCAGCCATAAGTTTGGACTTAATGTCTGCTTTGCGTCTGGTCTGAGATTTACTTACCATTTTCTTTTTCATTCCTTTCATAAATTTGCGTATTTTGCTCCCGCCGGAGCTTTATTCGATCACATTGCGGCGAAGTGCATTTCCGCTTTGTGAAAAATAAACTTTAAAACGTCATTCTGAACGAAGTGAAGAATCCGTATGTTTTTACGGATTGCCACGGGCTTCGCCCTCGCAATGACAGTTACGGGGTTGCGGGGGTTTCGGCCTCTGCCGGAGCTTCCGGTGTTCCGGAACCTTCGGGAGCTTCCTCCTCCGGTTTTTCGGTTTCCATCATTATATTGAAGTTAAAACCGATTTTTCCGCCGATGAGATGGTTTGTGCATTCCGGGTCGTCGCCTTCAAGCCAGATTACAACGGTATATTTATGGATTCCGTTGGGGTTTTCCGGGTCAAAAGGAACTTCCGGATTGAAAACTTCCTTATTAAAAGGAGTTACACCCTGCATCATTCCTTCGGCAACGATTTTTTCGGAAACAAAGCTATGAGGTTTGATTCGGTAATAATCGAAATAATTGTTCGGGCTTGTTTCGATATGCTGAACGATCTCATATTGCCCGAGGTCCTTTGCAAAATCTATCATGGGCGCCATATCGTAGCCCATATCGTTGATTTCCTGGGAAGGAATCGATTCCAATTCCCCGTCCTCGCCGAGTTTTGCATAGAACATCATTTTATTATCTTCAAAAATCATTACCCAAACGGCATCGGAAACAAGGCGGGTTCCTTCCTGCTCTCCGGTTTCCGGATTTAAAAGCGGAACCTCCGTTTCCTCCGTTATCTGCATATTCCAATAATAGTTGATTGGTTCCGGCTGGGTGCTTTCATATCTGCAGTAAAAACTGTAGCTGAAAAAGCTGTTGCTGGGATAATGTCCTTCAACATCGTTTACGTCCCTTGGAATATCCCTTATTGAAAGGCAGGGAACGCCGACAAGCGGAGTTGTTACAAGCTGGGTCGTGGCGTTTGTAAATTCAAAATCCTCGCTGAGAGTAAAACCGGAATTGAAAAGTTCATCCGAAAGGTTGATCGTAAAACGGTCAACTTCTTTCTCCTGATACTGGGTAATGGTTTGCTGAACAATTCTTTCAATATATTCCTGAACAAGTTCCGTAAGATATTCCACAACCGGAACCGAAACGGTAACTGCGGTTGTTATTGCGGCGGTTGTTGCAAGAACTTTTAAAACCGTGTTATCCCTTATAAGCCAAAGGAAGAACGGCCAGAAAAATCTGTTCCTGTCGAAATAAAGGCCCATGTTGGTTGCCGTTACTTCAAAATCTATCCTTCGCTTAAGCCCCTGGGATTTCATCTCCTTGCGGAGAATTTTGCGGCCTTTTTTAATTGCGGAAACCTGTTCCCTTGTTAAAATTTCGCCGCTGCGCTTTCGCTTGAAAATCGGGCGCAGCTGGGAACTTCCAACAGGGTCGTCCGCGGCAATCAGATATTTTTCAAGCTTTTCCGGTTCTTTGGAAGGCTTGAATTTATCAAATTTATCAAGCTTCATGAGATTACCTCTCTCTTACAAGAGAATCCCTGATAAGCTCGTCTTCGTTTACCATAACGCCGGAAATGGTTCCGCTTACGGCGGAAACTCCGCAGGCTTCGAGCCATGTTACAATGTCGTGGCTGTCCGCGCCGGAACCGAGAACGGTTATTCCTGCCAGGCGGATATTTCCGATTGCGTTTGCGGTTTCCTGCTTAAGATAAAGTTCGGGAGCTATGCGGAGATAGGCAAAGCCCATGGATCTGATTTTTTCAAGCGGAAGTTTTTCGCCGTGTTTTTCCGGATCGTAATCATCGAGAACAAGGCGGATTCCGTTTCGGAGATATCTTTCAACAAGTTCCGCGGTTTTTTTGTTTGCGTTAGCAAGGGTCTCCGCCGGAATTGTGAGAAGAAGTTTATCCTTGGAAATGGGCTGGTCGGCAAAAAGCTGGTTGAAATTCTGGAGCTGGGTTCCGAGCTGATAGAAACTCGGCATCATGCGAAGAAGAACATAGCCAAGGTTAAGCTTGCAGTTTTCAATTCGAAGAACCGCATCCGCCGCTTCGTAAAGGAAATAGCGGGAGATATCCTCGACCATTTTTCTTCTGACAAGCATTTCTTCAACTTCCGACATGGGTTCGGTTTCGCCGGGGCGTCCGAGAACTCCGCCAAACCAAGGAACTGCTTCATAAGCGACAACGGTTCCTGCGGTATCTTTTATCATCGGACGGTATTTAAGGCCCATGGGGCGGTCCTTTCGTTTTTCAACAAGGGGAATCGTCTTCGGAACCGCGGCAGTATAATGTATGTATTTATTATATATATTTCTGCATTTGGAACGGGAACTTTTAAGAACCTCGATAAGAGCCGGATTCCATTCGGTTCCGGATCGTTCGATAAGGACCTGCATCGCTTCGGCAAAAGGATCTTCGGATTTTGTTCCGGAAGCCAATCTGTCAAGTTCCTTTGCAATTCCGACAATCTGGGCAATGGGGCTTATTGCATTCTGGGAACGTTTTGCGGGATAACCGCTTCCGTCCCAACGCTCCATATGCTGTTCGCAGCTTTCGCGGAGCATCAGCCAGGGGATGTTTTTTGTGGGAAGTTCCGCAAATTCAATTTTATATTTATCTTTTGTGCGGGCGCCTTTTTCCTGAAGTACAGAAACAAGAACGCGGCCGTCGGCGGTATATTTTTTATAAACCGCCTGCTCCTCTTCGGTAAAACCTTCGTTCCAGATCTGATATTCCGGCGGAACAAGAGCTTTTCCAAGCTGATGATACATTCCGCATTTATAGGCAAGGTCCGCATATTTTCCTTTCATGCGTTCGGAGCCTTCTTTTGTTTCTTTTCCGAATTTTCCTTCGCAGGCCTGAACAAAGATCGCCTGGGTATATGCCGCAACGCGGACAGACTGCTGCCTTACTGCAGAATCAAGACCGTGGAAAGCTTCTTCCCAGGTTTCGTAATCCGTTCTTTTCCAGCTGTTTTCCATTTCTATAATCACCTCAAAAAGTCACTTGTTCCGGCAATTTCCGTCGCCGGGTTAGGGTCGATTTTTTGAATACTAAAATCAGTCGTCATCCTCATCGGAAATTTCTTCCTCTTCGGGAATTTCATCCTCTTCAATTTCCTCAACAAAATCATCCATATCGTCGATAAAATCCATATCGTCATCTATATCATAGTTAACGAGCGGAATATCATCGGAAGTGCGGCGTTTTTTATAGAAAACATAACCGCCCATTCCAAGGAAGGCAAGGTTGAGTACAAAGCTTATTGTAAAAAGGACGGGCCATGCACGGTGCGACGCAATGTTGCAGAAATCATCGGAAGGAGGAACTTCGACCTGAACTTCCTTAATAATAATTTCCGGCTCTGTTTCTGTTACAAAACTGATGCCTTCAAGCTCAGCTAAAAGAGATTCTATTTTTGCGGCCGCGGAATCCACCATGTGCTGATCTCCGTTAACAAGCATCGGTCTTGATTCCTCAACAGCAGTGTTTATTCTGTCCCAGATATCATGATATTCGGGATATTGATCTTTTGCGGCATAAACGCTGTTCAGTGCTTTTTCAAGTTTAGAATAATCAACACGAACCAGATTTCCTATCGCTGTTTTTATATTTCTTGCAGCTGTGGTAACGGTTTCCTGATCGGCTTCACTGCCGAGAAGTTCCTTTCCTTCTTCAAAAACTTCTTTAAGAGCTTTCCAGGTTTCTCTGGTGTAATCGTTTTCATAAAGACCGTTTACAATGCTTATCTGATGTTCCAGTTCAGAAAAATCCACCGGCGCAACAAATTCCTCTGCATTTTCTTCCGGTGCTTCGGAAAGGCCGATTCCTTCCGATTCATCCGCAAAGGCGTTTGTTGCCATGCTCAAAATCAAAAGCAGTGCTGCCGAAAATGCCAAAACTTTTTTATGTAAACCGATTATTTTCTTCATTTAAAATTCTTCCCTTTCATTTCTTTAAAATCAATGCAAAATTGGAAAATTTCTGTTTTTTGGGGTACACACATAAACCGGAGCGATTTTTCGAACCGGTTTTGGGCGCAGTTATACTTATACATTTACTAGTATATGTCTATTCTTAAATAATTGCAATAGATAAATGTTGAAAAAAGAAGCTTTTTCGGAATGTTTTTTCAACTTTTTTGGGAAATTTTTATAAAATGCTCAAAAGTTTTTACAATTTTGAGAAAATGTGGAAAAAGCGGAAAGCCCGTGCTCAAATTTGAGCACG
>JAZUAX010000127.1:0-28488 GCA_045638185.1 Oscillospiraceae bacterium
CTTCCGCCGATGTCATCCGGAACAACAAAGGTTTCCCAGCCTTCTTTATCAGCAACAGCCTTGAGGGTACCTCTGGCTTTGTCGGTGGTGCAGAAAATTCTTTCCTTTGCGTCTTCTTTTCCATACTTCTTTTCAAGAAGCTCACGGAAGAAGCGGAAAGCAATTGCCGGTTCGGTTGTGGTGCCGGATTTGGAAATCACGTTTACAGAAAAATCTTTATCCTCACAGATTTCCGCAATTTCGGCCATATAATCCGGGCTGAGGTTACAGCCTGCAAAATATATTTCAGGGCCATCTTTACAGATTCTGTTTCGAAGCGGCGAAGTGCAAAGTTCGATAACCGCTCTTGCGCCGAGATAGGAACCACCGATGCCTATTACAATAAGGACGTCGCTTTGTTTCCTTATCTTTTCCGCAGCGGAAATGATTCGGGAAAATTCTTCCCTGCCATATTCCTGCGGAAGCTCCACAAAGCCTGTGAAATCGTTTCCCGCACCGGATTTGGTAATCAGGGTGCGGTGGGCATCTTCGGCTTTCTGTGCTTTTGCGGAAAATTCTTCTTCGGAGATAAAGTCTTTCAGATACCGAAAATCAAGCTTCGGCATGGTGACACCTCCTGAATAATGATATTATCCTGCATATATAATAACCTAAAACGCCGATTTTTGCAAGTGGCAAAGAGACTAAAAATTGCCCCTTGTAAAAATTTTTCATTTTGTTGAAATTGCCTCATAAAAAAGGATTTTCAGAGCAGCAGAAAAACTCATTTTTTCAACCCCATCTTCGGCAATTATGTTATATTCCCCTATTTCTCCACCGTTTAACGAAACTGTGACTTTTCCGACCACCTGCCCTTTTTCGACCGGAGCCTCCAGTTCTTCTGAAAGAGTAACTTTTTGCTCAATAAGCGTTTCCTGTCCTTTTGGGAGAAGAAAGGTTTCCGGTTCTTCAAAAATCGGTGTAACGAATTCTTCAACTCCATGAAAAACCGGGATCTCGTAAAGTTCTTCTTTTGGCGGAACGGGTTTTGCAACCGCAAAATTTGCGAAGCCGTAATCCAGAAGTTTTCTTCCGGCAGCAAAACGTTCGTCAGTATTCGGTGAACCGAGAGTTACGGAAACAAGTTCCATTCCTCCCCTTTCCGCAGAAGCGGAAAGACAGCATCCCGCTTCATCGGTTGAGCCTGTTTTAAGGCCGGTACAGCCTTTATAGAACCGCACCAACTTGTTGGTATTGGTGAGTTCCGTTTCGCCGTTTCTGAGGCTATCCATCCACACCGTAGAATATTCCTTTATCTTTTCATGTTTGAGAAGTTCTGCAGACATTTTTGCAATATCCCTTGCTGTGGAAAGATGTCCTTCCGCATCAAGACCCGTGCAGTTTTTAAAAACAGTGTTTTCCATTCCAAGTTCCGCAGCCCTTTTATTCATAAGTTCCACAAAAGCCTCTTCTGTTCCGGAAACGGCTTCCGCAAGAGCGACACAAGCGTCATTTGCAGAAGCAATTGCCGCGGCTTTCAGCAATTCGTTGACTGTAAAAATTTCTCCAGGTTCAAGCCAGATCTGACTTCCGCCCATGGAACAGGCATGTTCGCTGGCGGTGATTTCTGTATCAAAACTCATTTTTCCGTTTTCAATTGCTTCCATCACAAGAAGAAGGGTCATTATTTTTGTTATTGACGCCGGAGGCACCTGTTTATCCGCTTCATATTCAAAAAGCATTCTTCCTGTGGAACGTTCGATCAGAATTGCGGATTTTGCGGAAATACTGATTCCCTCCGCAAAAGCTGTTGTTCCAAAAGCCAAAATAAAGCAAAGCGACAAAAATACTGAAACAATTTTTTTCATATTTTTCACCCTTTTAAAAATCATAGTTTAGATATGTCTATTCAGAAAAGAAATCAAAAATTCGTTCTTTGTAACCGAAAACGTGATTTTTGCATAGAATATCATACAAAACCGAAGAAAGAGAGGTGCTTTTTATAAAAATTAGAAAAGAAAATTTTATAAACCCTGTCATCCTTTTCGCGGCAGGATTTTTTACAGGGCTTTTTGTAAAATTTCTTCCTTTTTTTATTTTACTGATGCTTCTTTTTCTTGTTGCCGGAGGATTTTTAAAATGTTTTAACCGCTGACGGAGGTGTTTTTAAATGAAAATTGTTGTTATGAACAGCCCCAAATTTCTTGCGCCTTTTCTCCGTATGATTTTTAAAATCGGGCGCAGTGATTAAAAAAAGCTCCCGTGCTTCTTTTGAGCACGGGAGTTTTTCCTTTTGAGCATCAGTTTTCTGTTGGAAGTTTCTTTATTTCTTTCACAATATATTTTCTGATTATATTGGCATCTATTGCTGTTATTTTTCCGTCGGAATCAACATCGCCAAGGGTAATTTGCTGTTCGCTGAGTTTAATAAGTTTTGCGGCGGCGAGGCGGGCATAATAGACGTCCTCTATATCAACTTTTCTGTCAAGATTGATATCCCCTGTTATCTCTCCTCTGTCATAATTCTGAACGCCTGTTATCGCAACGGTATAGTTTGCGTTATATTTCACCTTATGAACTTTTACGATACACGCAGATTTTCCGTCAGAGTTTGCGGTGTGGTTACTGTCGATAACGTTAAAACCGCTTTCGTCACAGCTTATAAAAATCATCGAATGACCACTATAATAATTCGAACGGAGAACGTCGCCCGGAAGAGCTTTTTTAATAGTTTCATAGGTAAGCGGTCCTATTTCTTCAAAGGTTGAAGTGACCTTATCGGTGTTTTTTTGTGCAAAAATATACCAATGGGCAAAGTTTGCAAAACCGAAGCACTGATATCCGTCCGCAGAGCCCTGGCTTCCCTTATAGCTGTATTGCGTCGGGCAAAGAGATGCATCAAGTTTTCCCATTCCAATAAGTTCCGTGACCCATTCAGTCTCAATAACATCGCTCATAAGGCAATTATTGCAGGACGTTGAATGGATACCGGAAGCTCTGCAATAATTGCCGTCAACGGTAAAAAATTTTCCTTCAAATTTTTCAATCAGTTCTTTAAGTTTTGCCTCAGCTTCTTCAATAGTAACAACAGGAGGAGAAGTATAATTTGCAAAAAACTCAGTTTCCGAAAAAGCTTCCGGAATAATATAAAGGGCCTGCTGCAAAAGGTCTTCTCCAGCTTCCTCCGCCTTTGTTTCAATCGGCATCGTTCCAAAAACAAAAACAAAGGCAAGGATTAAACACAAAAAATTTTTTGCCAAGGGTTTTCTTCCCCTTTCTCAACGTCTGATATACCTTATTTTAACATAAGAAACGCTTATGTCAAATCAAAAAGAAAAAAAGCGGAGCCGTAAAACGGCTCCGCTTTTAAAATTTTATTTACAGAAGCATTCAACATATTTGTTGATGCAGTATTCAACAATGCGTTTTGCTTCAGCCGCATCACAAACTTCGTCAACAACGGTCTGTTTATGTTCAAGAGCTTTATAAACTTCGAAGAAATGCATCATTTCGCTGTAGATATGGCTGGGGATTTCGGAGATATCGTTATATCCGTTATAGGTCGGGTCATCAAGCGGAACTGCGATGATTTTTTCGTCTGCTGCACCGTTATCGGTCATTTTGATAACGCCGATGGGTTTTACATGAACAAGGGTCATGGGGTAAATATCTTCGGAACAGAGTACAAGAACATCAAGGGGGTCACCGTCATCAGCAAAGGTTCTCGGAATAAAACCATAGCTTGCGGGATAGTGGGTAGAGGTATAAAGAACACGGTCGAGTTTAAGCAAACCGGTTTCTTTATCGAGTTCATATTTGTTTTTGCTGCCTTTCGGAATTTCGATAAGAGCAACGAAATCTTCGGGTTTTACACGTTTAGGGGAAAGATCATGCCAAATGTTCATTTATATATTCTCCTTTTTTGGAATTTATTTATTTTCTGTTTCTTTTAATATTTTAAGCTGAATCGGAATTGCGCAAATAAGCGTTCCGATATCGGCAATTGGCTGCGCAAGCTGAATTCCTATTACTCCAATCAGATTTGAAAGAATCAGTACTGCGGGAATAAAGAAAAGTCCCTGCCGCGCGGTTGCAAGAAATGTTGCGGGAACAGTTCTTCCGATTACCTGGGTCATCATATTGCTTAGAACAATCCAACTGTGAGTAACAAAAGTTATACACTGAAGACGCATCGCAAAACTTCCTATTCTTATTACGTCCGGATCATTACGGAAAACAGCAATTATATCCGGAGCAAAAACGAAACCGACTGCGGCTATTACCAAAAGAAAAGCCGCAGAAGTTTTTACGCAAAAATAGAAACCTTCCTTAACTCTTTTATAAAATCCGGCACCGTAGTTGAATCCGCAGAAGGGCTGGAACCCCTGGCCAAATCCAATCATTGTTGAAGCCCCGAACATTGCAATTCTCTGAACAACACCCATAGCCGCAATTACAGCATCCCCATAAGGGCCTGCAGCATGGTTTAGCGAAATTGTTGCAACGGAAGCAAGTCCCTGCCTTGCAAGAGAAGGAAAACCGCCCGCAAAGATATTTTTAAAATAGAACCATTTCAGACGGATATTTGAAAAACGAAGTTTTACATTTCCTCTTTTCTGCATTCCATGCAGAAGGATGCAGAAACTTACAAACTGGCTTATAACCGTTGCATACCCCGCTCCGGAAATTCCCATATCAAAAACAAATATAAGTACCGGATCAAGGATAATATTAAGCACTGCTCCGAAAGTTATTCCCACCATTGCGTAGGAAGCATTTCCCTGGAAACGAAGCTGGTTATTAAGTACAAAAGATGTTGTTATCCATGGTGCACCCAAAAGAATTGCCTTAAGGTAATCCATAGTATAAGGCAATATAGTTTCGGTTGAACCCAGAAAATACGCAAGTTCTTTGAGAAAAATTTCGCCGCCAACCATTATCAATATACCAGCGGCAAAAGCGGTTACGAAACCTGTTACTGCCATTCTCTCCGCTTCGTCATAATTCTTTTTTCCAAGTTCGCGCGATATATAGTTTCCGCTTCCGTGGCCGAAGAAAAAGCCTACCGCCTGGATTATTGCCATCATTGAAAAAACAACACCCACAGCTCCGGTTGCTGAATTGCTTTTGAGCTGACCTACAAAAAATGTATCTGCCATGTTGTAAAATGAAGTGACAAGCATGCTTATGATACATGGAACAGCAAGTTTTCCAATAAGTTTTCCAACCGGCTCTTCGGTCATTCTGCGGAACTTTTCTTCATGTGTTTCAGCCATTTTCTTTATCAAGTTCCCATTCTTTTATCTGTTTTGCTTCCTCATACATCATGCAATAACTTTTATGGCGGCTTTCGGGAATTATATCCTCCTTGACCGCTTCAAGAACAGCGCAGCCTTTTTCAGAAACATGGCTGCATCCGGTGAACTTGCATTTGAGAAGATACGGTTCGAACTCACGGAAGCAATATTGAAGTTCGTTTTTTCGGATTATTCCCACTCTTTCCATTTCAATTGCAGAAAAACCGGGAGTATCCGCAACCCATCCGCCCGTTTCAAGCTCAAAAAGTTCGGTGTGTCGGGTTGTATGTCTGCCGCGGCCGAGCTTTTTGCTGATTTCGGCGGTCGAAAGGCAAAGTTCGGGGAAAATATCGTTGAGAAGGCTTGATTTTCCTGCGCCGGAGTTTCCGCAGAAAGCGCTTATTTTTCCTTTGAGCATGGAATAAACTTCATCGGTTCCTCTGTGCTCAAGGGCGCAGACTTCATAAACACGGAACCCTGCTTTGCGATATATTTCCGAATAGGGTTTGGGGTCCGCAAGGTCGCATTTTGTAAAAACGATTACAGGTTCGACGTTCTGCTGTTCGGCAACCGCAATAAGTTTGTCCATAACAAGAACATTCGGAACGGGTTCCGCTACGGAAACAACCATTACAAGCTGATCAAGGTTTGCAAGAGGCGGACGCACAAGAGAGTTTTTTCGTTCGTGGATAGCGTGGATATACCCTTTTTCGTTCGGCAGAACGGAAATTGTTACCTTGTCACCCACAAGAGGAGAAGTTTCATGCTTTCTGAAAATTCCTCTGGCTCTCGTTTCATAAGTTGTTTCGCCGCAGCGGACATAATAAAATCCGCCGGTGGCTTTTATTATAAGGCCTTCCTTTTTGGGAAGATCCTTTTCTTCGATTTCGTTTAATTCGTCTTTGTTTTTACGTTCCTTCAAAATCTCAGCCTCCGAAATCCTCGGAATTATCCGCAACAACCATCGAAGTTCTTTCTCCGAAGTTTACGGAATAAGCTCTGTAAAGCTGTCCGTCATAATAAATGCTGAGTGTTCCGATTCCTTCGCCAAGAACGCTTACGTTCCAGAATTTGCTTTCAGAAGGAACAACTGTTTCGCTTGCAACGGTTGTTCCGTTAAGAGTTGCTTCCATTAAGATTTCGGAAGAAACGTTCGGCAGCGGAATTTTAAGTTCAACGCTGTTTTCGTTGCTTTCTTTTTCTTTAACGATAACAAGGCTTATGGTGCTTCCGGAAGAAACGGTTGTGCCTTCCGCAAGGCTCTGGCTCAGAACTTCGGTGCTCTGTCCGTCTGCTTCAACTCTTTCAACGCTTCCGATACGGATTCCGGCAGAGTTGAGGATCATTCTTGCGTCCTCAAGAGTGTAACCGGTTACTTTCGGAACGGTTGTATAAATGTTTTCAGCGCCCATGCTTACATAAACCACAACAACAGTCCCGGTATCCACCTGGGTATCTGCGCCCGGTTCGGTTTTTATAACGTAACCTTCCGGAATCTCGTCGTTATACTCGGTAACGGTGTTGAATTCGATTTCATTATCGGTAAGGATCTTATAAACCTGGTTTTCTTCAAAGTTGCGGTAATCCGAAAGGCTGAAATACTGGATTCCGCTGGAAATTTTAACTTTTATTGTTGCGCCTTCCTTAACGATCATTCCTTTATTTACAGACTGATCATAGATGATATCTTTATCATACTGATCATGGAAAGAGGAAGATTCAATAACAATATTGAAGCCGGAGTATTTTTTCATAGCTTCGTTAATGTCCATTCCGATAAGCTCCGGCGCGGTTGTATCGGGGACTTCCTCAAAAGGGCGGACCATCGCCATTATTCCGATTACAAAAATAATCGCAACTACAATGAATGCAATGGTTATACCTGTGAGGACCGGAACAACAGGCGCATTTCGAACCTGTTCATCCTTGATTTTCTTTGTTTTCTTTTTAGTGTTGGCAACCTCTTTTGAAATATTTTCGGTTGCGGGCTCGCTATATTTATATTCAAAACTGATGGAGGGATCACGTTTGAATTCATCGATATCACGGAGCATTTCTGCTGCAGACTGGTAACGTCTTGCAGGGTCCTTCTGCATTGCTCGGATGGTGATATCCTCAAGGCCTTCCGGAATATCCGGATTGATTACTCTCGGTCGTTTTGCCTGACTCTGTATCTGTTTAAGAGCAACAGAAACGGGGCTGTCTGCTTCAAAAGGCAGTGTTCCGGTGGTCATTTCATAAAGCATTACGCCAATGGAATAAATATCGCTTTTTTCATCGGAAAGTTCGCCCTTTGCCTGTTCCGGGCTGATATAATGTACCGAACCGATCGCTTTGTCAGTAACTGTGTGCTGGCTTGCTCTTGCAAATTTTGCAATTCCGAAGTCTGCAACCTTGATAGTTCCGTCCTCGAGAAGCATGATGTTCTGGGGTTTTATATCGCGGTGAACGATTCCTTTATCATGTGCATGCTGAAGAGCGCGGAGAATCTGAACGGTGAAATGAACAGCCTCTTTCCAGCGGAGAACTTTCTGCTGTTCAATATATTCCTTAAGAGTAATTCCGTCGATATGCTCCATTACGATATACTGGATATCTTCATTGAAGCTGACATCATAAACTTTTACAATATTCGGATGAGAAAGAACAGCTATTGCTTTGGATTCGTTGCGGAAACGGCGAAGAAGCTCGTCGTTTTCCATATGCTCATCGCGGAGGATTTTTACCGCAACAACACGTTCGTCAATGCTGTCATAAGCTTTATATACATTCGCCATGCCGCCAACGCCGATTATTTCCTTAATCTCATAGCGGCCGTCGAGTTTTTTCCCTATATATCTGTCCATCAGGAACCTCCCGGTTTATCTTGTAATGCAGACAGCGGTGATGTTGTCTGCTCCGCCCTGTTTTTTTGCGGCATTTATAAGTTTATCCACACATTTTGAATATCCGGCGGATTTTATAATTTCATAAAGTTCTTCATTGGAAAAATAGTTGGAAAGTCCGTCGGTACAAACGATTATTGCTTCCCCTTCTTTAATCGGAAATTCGCAGTAATCGAGGTCGATTATGGACATTACTCCGAGAGCCCTTGTTATAAAATGTTTTTTCGGGTGGAATCTTGCTTCGTCCGCAGTGATTTCTCCGCGATCAACAAGAAGCTGAACTACGGAATGGTCCTTTGTGACCTGTTCGATTCCGTTTTCGGTAACGTGATATGCCCTGCTGTCACCTGCGTGGACAATATGTGCCATTCCGCCGCAGACTATGGATGCAACGATTGTCGTACCCATTCCGCGAAGGCTCTGATCCCTTTGGGAACGGTCGAAAACAGAAACGTTTGCTGCGGTAACCGCTGTTTGCAGAATACGTTTTATGGAGTTGTCACCAAATCCGCTTCCGTATGCGGCAGTAACACTGTCGGTTACAATATCACAGGCAGTTCTGCTTGCAATATTTCCGCCCTTTTCTCCGCCCATTCCGTCGCAGACAACCGCAAAAACAGCATCTTCCCCGAGAACTCCGCAGTTGAAATCATCCTGGTTCATTTCTCGGACATTACCGACATCGGTTTTTCCGTAAGCTTTCAGCATATCACTTTTCACCTCTTTTTCCTAATCCTTTAAAATTATGGAACCAATAGTTCCATGCTCTTCCAATCTTCCAGTTGTCAAAACCTTTGACAACCAGGCGGGCAACTTCGTTCGGAGGCTCGGGACTTTTGTATTTTTCTTTTCTTATACTTCCGGCCGTTTTTATATATTCGGTCACGTGATACAAAGTTTTCCGCCTCCTTTAAAAAAGATACCTATTTAGTTTATTGTATCTCTATTTGTCTTATATGTCAAATTTTTATTCTGAAAGGGTTCCGCCTGCTTCGGTTTTAATAGTGCTTCTTCTGAGCTGTCCGCAGGCAGCATTGATATCGCTTCCGAGTTCGCGGCGGATAGTTGCATTCTGGCCGTTATCGTTGAGAAGCTTTGCAAAAGCTTCCACAGATTCGCGTTTTCCGCGCTTATAACCGGTTTCATTTACTTTGTTTACAGGAATAAGGTTAACGTGGGCACCCATTCCCTTAAGAAGCTTTATAAGCTCCATAGCATGTTCCGGCTGGTCGTTTACTCCGTCGATAAGCGCATATTCAAAAGAAATTCTGCGGCCGGTTATATCAAAATAGTCCCTGCAGGCTTTGATAAGTTCTTCGATAGGCCAGCGTTTTGCAACGGGCATTGTTCTTCTTCGGATATCATCGTTAGGTGCATGAAGAGAAACCGAAAGTGTAAGCTGGAGCTTTTTTTCCGCAAGCTTATAAATCTTATCCACAAGGCCGCAGGTGGAAAGAGAGATATGTCTCATTCCGAGGTTGAAACCGTTATCGGAAGAAAGAATGGTGAGGAAATCCATAACATTGTCGAAGTTATCAAGAGGCTCGCCGATTCCCATAAGAACGAGGGAAGCGATTTTTTCGCCGTGTTCTTCCGCATCTTTTGCAGCGAGATAAACTTCTGAAAGCATTTCGGAAGGAGTTAAGTTTCTGCAAAGTCCCGTAAGAGTAGAAGCGCAGAAAGTGCAGCCCATTCTGCAGCCGCATTGGGTGGAAATACAAAGGCTTCCGCCGCGTTTATAGGACATTCTTACGCCTTCAACATGTTCCCCGTCCTCAAGGCGGAAAAGATATTTTACAGTTCCGTCGAGTTTTGAAACAAGTCTACGCTCGATTGTAACTTTTGAAAGGGAATATTCGGATGCGAGTTTTTCGCGCAAAGCGGCGGAAAGATTTGTCATTTCCGAAAAATCGGTGACTCTTTTTTCGTGGAGCCAGGAATAGATCTGTTTTGCGCGGAAAGAAGGCTGGCCAATGGCTTTAACTTCCTCGCAAAGCT
Organism: Oscillospiraceae bacterium; assembly: GCA_045638185.1. Lineage (GTDB taxonomy): Bacteria > Bacillota > Clostridia > Oscillospirales > Ruminococcaceae > UMGS1668. Next base: position 10,160 of record JAZUAX010000127.1, read on the forward strand.
GTTCATATGTAAGAGAACGCAGATCCTTCATCATTTAACTTCCTTTCTGAGTTTTGCAAAATAGAAACCGTCGGAATTGATCTCGCCCGGCATAAGGGTTACGGAAAAACCGTCTTTGGAATATTTTTCAAGTTTCTCCGGAAGTTTTTCCGGAACAAGTCCGTCTTCTTCCAGAAGGCGTTTTACCACCTGTTCATTCTCCTCTTTTGAAAGAGTGCAAGTGGAATATATCATCGTTCCGCCTTCTTTAAGATACTGCGCAGTGGTGGAAGCGATTCTGTACTGGATTTTAGGAAGAGTGGAAATTTCAGCCGGATCCTTGAAACGGATCTCCGGTTTGCGGCGGATTACGCCGAGACCGGAACAAGGTACGTCGCAGAGAACTCTGTCAAAAGTTCCGAGTTTTTCGTCAAAAACAGTTGCATCGTTCGCCTTTGCGGTAACAATTGAAAGTCCAAGGCGTTCGGCTCCGTTTTTAACAAGTCCTGCTCTTTTGGGGTGAAGGTCACAGGCGACGATTTCGCCTTCGTTTTCCATAAGTTCCGCAACAGTAAAAGTTTTTCCGCCGGGTGCGGAGCAGACATCGAGCACACGTTCACCTTTATGAGCACCAACTGCTTTTGCGCAGAGCTGGCTGGAAATATCCTGAACGTGGAAAAGGCCTTTTTTATATGCTTTAGTTGCCTGCGGGGCTGCGGAATAAATTCTTATTGCGCCCGGAATTTCATCAACGAGCACCGCTTTTACGTTTTCTTCCTCAAGGATGCTCAGAAGCTCTTCCGGATTTGTTTTTGTGGTATTAACTCTTGCAAAAATCGGAACGGAACCGAGAGATTCGCGGAGCGCGGTTTCGGTTTTTTCGTCGCCGTATTCGTTACACCATTTTTTGCAGAGCCAGATCGGTGCGGAATATTCCGCGGAAAGACGGCCGATTTTATCCATTCTGGAAAAATCGAATTTTTTCTCGTTACGGATAAAGGAACGCAGAATTCCGTTTACAAAACCGGAAGCTTTTGCGCAGCCAAGCTGTTTAACCGCTTCAACTGTTTCGTTGGCTGCAGCCATATCCGGAACAGAGTTCATATATATAAGCTGATAAAAACCGATTCGGAGACATTCCAGAACAGCAGGTTCAAGTTCCTCAAGAGGTGTTTTGGAATATTTTTTGAGAATTTTATCGATAGTTATACGGCGTTCAAGAACACCATAGAAAAGCGCGGAAACAAACGCTTTGTCACGGTGCTCAAGCTGAGCACCCGAAAGAAGCGCATCGAGCACTATATTTGAAAAACCGCCTTCATTAACTCTTAAAAGAGCTTTTACTGCGAGCGTTCTTGTGTTTGCCATTTTTAAAAAACTCCTTTTGATTTATTTGGTGGGGTCAACTCAATCTCTTCTTCTGCCGCCGAAAATGAGGATAAGACGAAGAAGCTGTGCAAGAGAAGAAACAAGCGCTGCAACATATGTGAGAGCTGCTGCACGAAGAACTTTTTTCGCTCCGTTTATCTCTTCACCATAAAGGATTCCGCTTTGTGAAAGAGTTCTTATCGCTCTGTCGGAAGCATTGAATTCCACCGGAAGGGTTACAAGCTGAAAAATTGCAAGAGTCGAAAAAAGGATTATTCCAAGATTTACAAGATATTGCGAAGAAAAAAGGAAACCGATAAAAATAATCGGAAGATAAAGCCATGAACCTATCTGGGTCACGGGAATGATCATTTCACGTATTTTTATTGGTTTGTAATTCACCGCATGCTGAACAGCGTGTCCTGCTTCATGAGCTGCAACGCCGATTGCGGCAATTGAAGTGCTGTTATAAACGCTGTCGGAAAGGTTTATGGTTTTGTTTTTCGGATTGAAGTTATCTGAAAGATGTCCGGAAATATGGCAGACGGCAACATCGTAAATTCCGTTCTGGTTGAGGATATATTGCGCTGCTTCCGCTCCGGTCATTCCTCTCATGGTTCTTACCTGGCTGTATTTTGCAAAATTGTTATTCACCTGGCTTTGTGCCCAAAGTCCGAACAAAAGCGCAGGGATTATGAGTATGAAATAATAAATATCAAAACCGTAAAACATTACTGTTCACCTCTTTATTATTTTCCAAATTTAACTCCTTTTTCAAGGCGTCTTCCACGGATAAAATCCGCGCCGGACATTTTATTTTTTCCCTCAGGCTGGACAGTTATGAGTTCGATTGCACCGTTTTTTGTTCCGACGACAAAACGCTTTTCATCAAGAAGATTTCCTTCTTCTCCCAAAAATCCTTCGATAGCTTTTGCTTCGTGGATTTTAATGGATTTTCCGTCAAGGAAAGTGTATGCCATAGGCCAGGGATTAAGTCCCCTTACAAGGTTATGGATTTCTTCGGCGGTTTTCGAAAAATCGATTTCTCCCATTTCTTTTTTGAGCATAGGAGCATAAGTTGCCTCTTCCTCGATCTGGGGTTCGCCTTTTACTTCGCCTTTATCGAAAAGTTCGAGAGTTTTTTCGATGGATTCCGCGCCGAGTTCTGCCATTCTGTCAAAAAGCTCTCCGGCAGTTTCGTCTTCTCCGATGGGAAGTTCAAATTTCATTATCATGTCGCCGGTATCCATTCCTTCCGCCATATACATGGTGGTGATTCCGGTTACTTTATCGCCGTTGATAACGGACCACTGGATTGGAGCGCTTCCGCGGTATTTCGGAAGAAGGCTTCCGTGGACGTTTACGTTTCCGAGAGGAGCAACGTCAAGGATATCTTTCGGAAGGATTTTTCCGTAAGCCGCAACAACGGTAATATCCGGTTTAAGCTCCTGCATGATTTTAAGAGCTTCGCCGTCACGGAGTTTTGCGGGCTGAAAAACCGGTATATTATGCTCCATTGCAATAACTTTGGTCGCTGTGGGGGTAATTATCTGTTTTCTGCCAACGGGTTTATCCGGCTGGGAAAAAACGCCGACTACGTTTCTTCCTGTATCAATAAGTCTCTGAAGGATCGCCGCTGCAAAATCCGGCGTTCCCATAAAGACGATTCGCATATCTTTCATCATCATTCACCCTTCTCAATACGAACATCATCCGCAAGATCAACGAAACAAACACCGTTGAGGTGATCGATTTCGTGGCAGAAAGCTCTTGCTTTAAGCTCTCTTCCGCTGATTTCAAACCATTCGCCGTTTCTGTCCTGAGCGCGAACTGTTACTGCCATGGGTCTTGTTACGGTGCCCCATTTTCCCGGGAAGGAAAGGCAGCCTTCGTTTCCGGTCTGTTCGCCGGCGGTTGCAACAATTTTAGGGTTTATGAGTTCGATTACGCCGTCTTCGTCATAGCAATCAACGAGGCAGACTCTTCTCATAATTCCTACCTGGGGGCCGGCAATGCCTACGCCGTCGGCTTCGTGCATGGTTTCTGCCATATCGTCAAGGAGAGTCCAGAGTTTTTCGTCAAATTTTTCAACAGGGCGGCAGACTTTTCTAAGAATCGGGTCGCCGTCTTTAACAATAGTTCTGAGTGCCATTTTATCTTTTCACCTTTCCTGTCAATTTATATCATAGGGGTCAGCCATGACCTCGGTTTTAACAAAATCTTTATTTTTTGAAAATTCTTTCAGAGTTTCTGCCATTGTTTCAAAAAAAGCCATATCCGGGCGGTATTTTACAATAAGTTTCCAACGCCATTTATCAGCAATTTTTGCAACATGTGAAGGGGTCGGACCGAGTATTCTTATGGGTATTCCGGTTTTTGAAACCTTTTCTTCAAGAAGTTTTGAAAAGGCCGCTGCCGCTTCCCTCGTTTGTTTTTCGTTTGTTCCGGAAAACAGAACCGAACCCATTGAACAGAACGGAGGATAGAGCATAACCTTACGGTTTATTATTTCATCCTCATAAAACATTCTGTAATCCTGAGCACATGAACGCTCAATAACGCTGTGCTCCGGAGAATGGGTCTGGATATATGCCCTTCCGGAAAGTTTAGAACGTCCGCATCTTCCGATTACCTGGGTCAGAAGGCTGAATGTTCTTTCATAGCTGCGGTAATCTCCGCCGTAAAGGCTCATATCCGCCGCAAGAACTCCGACGAGAGTTACGTTGGGAAAATCGAGACCTTTTGCAACCATCTGGGTTCCGACCATGATATCGTATTTGCCTTCGGCAAAATCCGCAAAATGCTTATCGTGGCTGAACTTCGCCATTGTAGTATCGAGATCCATTCGGAGAATTCTCGCCTCGGGAAACTGCGCCTGAATCTCATCTTCAACTTTCTGCGTTCCGCATCCGGAATACATAACGTATTCGCTGCCGCAGGAATCGCATTTTACCGTTGCGGGTTCGCTGTGGCCGCAATAATGACACATAAGCCTTCCGTTTGCTCTGTGATAGATAAGCGGAATATTGCAGCGGGGGCATTCTTTTACCGTTCCGCATTCGGCACATCTTGCGATTGTGTTATAGCCGCGGCGGTTCATCAGCAGAATGGACTGCTGACCGTTATCAAGATTATATTGGATATCTTCCGCAAGAACTTCGCTTAAAACGCCGGTTCTTCCGGAAAGAAGCTCGTTTTTCATATCCACTATGACCGATTCCGGAAGCTTTGCGCCGCCATATCTTTCGGTCATTTCAAAAAGGTTTATTTTACCTTTCTGCGCTTTATAAAAGGTTTCTATTGAAGGGGTTGCCGAAGCAAGCAGAAGCGGGATTCCGAGCTTTTTGCAGCGGAAAGCTGCTGCATCTCTTGCATGGAAACGGGGTGAGCGGTCGGATTTATAGCTCTGTTCCTGCTCTTCGTCCATAATGATAAGTCCAAGTTCTTTTGCGGGAGCAAAAACCGCGGAACGTGTTCCGACGATTATTCTTGCTTTTCCGTTTGCGATTCGTTTCCATTCGTCGATGCGTTCTCCTGCAGAAAGGGCGGAATGGATTACCGCAACAGAATCTCCGAAATAGGAGAAGAATTTGGTCATCATCTGGGGGGTCAGGGAAATTTCAGGCACCATAAGGATAACCTGTTTTCCCTTTTTTATTTCTCTCTGGATAAGTTTAAGAAAAACCTGGGTTTTTCCGCTTCCGGTAACTCCGAAAAGCAGAGCTGTCGAAGATTTTTCTTCGTCGCAAAGTTTTGATATTCCATCGAAAGCATTCTGTTGTTCTTCGGAAAGAACTATGCTTTCCGGATCTATCCTGCGGAAATTTTCCTTATATGGTCTGCGGAAAGTTTCCTGTTCAAAAAATTCCAAAACGCCTTTTTTCTCAAGAGTTTCGAGAACAGCTTTTCCGGCGGAGGTAAAATATCCGATTTCCTTAACGCAGGAACAACCCACTTCCGAAAGAAATTCCATAACCTCTTTTTGCTTCGGGGTCGGTTTTTTAAGAAGGGATTTTTCTTCCGCGTTAAGTTCAAGTTCCCGCTCGGAAAGGCGGACCATTTTTTCCGTTTCGTCTCCGATTTTTCTTCTGGTGGCTTCTTCCCTTCTGAGAATTCCTTTTTCCGCCATTGAATCAATAAATGAAGAATCGGAAAAACCGAATGCTTTGTTTATGTTTTCGCCTTCGGCACCGTTTTTCTTCTTCCGGAGCCAATTTATAATGCGCTGTTCATCTTCGTTTTCGGATTCACCGTTTGCGAAATATTTATAAACCGGTTTGAAGTTAAGCCCTGGAGGAAGCATTGCCTTAACTGCCTCAAAAAGCGGACAGAAGGTTGTTACCGAAAGATATTTCGCAAGTTCCGTAAGTTCTTCGGAAACAACAGGTTCTTCATCGAGAAGAAATGCAATTTCCTTAACTTTGTTCGGGTCGCCTTCCGGTTTTTCCGAAAGGGAGAAAACCATTCCCTGGCGTTTTTTTTCGCCCGCTCCGAAAGGAACCATAACTCTGCATCCGGGTTTTATTTTTTCAGAAAATTCCGCCGGAACGGAATAATCAAAAAGTTTATCAAAGCCGAAAGCGGCTTTATCGATTGCTATTTTTGCGAACATAATAAAGCCCCTTTCGTTTGTTTTATCTTAAGAAAGATCCATATCGTCGAGATAGAGATAGCCGTTTGTTGCGATAAAATCTTTTCTTCCCTGAAGGTTATCACCGAGAAGAAGATCAAACATATCCGCGGTGGCGGCTGCTTCGCTGGGAGTTACTTTGATAAGTCTTCTGGTTTCCGGATTCATTGTGGTAAGCCACATCATATCCGGTTCGTTTTCACCAAGACCTTTGGAACGCTGAACAGTATATTTTGCTTTGCCAAGTCTTTCGGTAATTCTTGCTTTTTCGTCCTCGGTATATGCAAAATAGGTGTCGTCCTTGCAGGTTATTTCATAAAGCGGAGATTCCGCAATATAGACATATCCTTCCTCAATAAGGGTTGGCGTAAGGCGATAGAGCATTGTGAGGATAAGGGTTCTGATCTGGTAACCGTCGACGTCAGCATCGGTACAGATTACAACTTTGTTCCAACGGAGATTTTCGATATCAAAGGAAGAAAGTTCTTTGTTTGCTTTGCTTTTTACTTCAACGCCGCATCCGAGAACTTTAAGGAGATCGGTGATGATATCGCTTTTGAATATCTTATCGTAATCTGCCTTGAGGCAGTTGAGGATTTTTCCTCGGACGGGCATTATTGCCTGGAATTCAGAATCTCTTCCCTGCTTACATGCGCCCAATGCGGAATCGCCTTCTACGATATAAATTTCGCGGCGCCCGGTATCTTTGGTACGGCAATCCACAAATTTCTGAACACGGTTTGTCATATCCATTGTTGCGGTAAGTTTCTTTTTAAGATTCTGGCGGGTCTTTTCAGCATTTTCGCGGCTGCGCTTGTTGATAAGGACCTGCTCCGCAACTCTTACTGCGTCGTCCGGATTTTCAATGAAGAAAACTTCAAGCTGATGCTTCAAGAATTCGGTCATCGCTTCGGCGATGAATTTGTTGGTAATTGCCTTTTTAGTCTGGTTTTCGTAAGAAGTCTGGCTTGAGAACGAAGAAGAAACAAGGATAAGGCAATCCTCAACGTCCTGGAAGTTTATTTTGCTCTCGTTTTTGAGATATTTGTTGTTAGCTTTGAGGTAGGTATCGATCTGGCTTACAAAAGCGGATTTTACTGCTTTTTCCGGAGAACCGCCATGTTCAAGGTGGCTGGAGTTGTGGTAATATTCGATTGCCTTTACCTTATTGGAGAAACAGCAGGCAATCTGCATTTTTACCTTATATTCCGGTTTATCTTCGCGGTCACGGCCGGTTCTTTCGCCCTGCCAGAACTGGGTTCCGGTAAGAACAGCTTCTTCGCCGGCAATTTCCTTTACATAGTCGCTGATTCCGTTTTCGTAAACGTATTCGTAAGTTTCAAATCCGCCGGTGATTTTCTGGTCGCGGAGAACAAAAATTATTCCGGAGTTTACAACCGCCTGACGTTTTATAACTTCCTGATACCATTCAATCGGAATTGAAATATCGGTAAAAACGTCATGGTCAGGTTTCCAACGGATTTTGGAACCGGTTTTGCGCTTTGTGGTTTCCTCTTTCTGAAGTCCGCCTACGTTCTCGCCCTTTTCAAAATGGAGCTTATAGATAAAACCGTCGCGGCAGATTTCCGCATCCATCCATTCGGAGGAATACTGGGTTGCACAAAGGCCGAGGCCGTTGAGTCCGAGAGAAAATTCATAATCGCTTGCGCTTTCATATTTTCCGCCTGCATAAAGTTCGCAGAAAAGGAGTTCCCAGTTATAACGCTGTTCGTTGTTGTTCCAGTCAACCGGGCATCCGCGTCCGAAGTCTTCGACCTCGGTGGAACCATCGTTATAGCGGGTTACGATTATTTTTTCGCCGTAACCGGCTCTTGCTTCGTCTATGGAGTTTGAGATAATTTCAAAAGCGGCATGTTCGCAGCCTTCGATTCCGTCGGAACCGAAAATAACCGCAGGGCGTTTTCTTACCCTTTCGGCACCTTTTAAAGTCTGTATACTTTCGTTTCCGTATTCTTCGCGTTTCTTTGCCATTTTTTCCTCCGGTACATAAATTTCCAAGATATATTATACTACATATATAAGGGATTTTTCAAGTGGCTTGTTAATGCGATTCTCTGGCTATCGGTAATCTGATTTTACTTTATTTACGCCACTTTTACGCCAACACAGGATACTTTACATCGCTATTTTGCTATACAAAATTCGTCTTGCACATTACATGATTTGCCGTTTTTGAATCTATGAACATTTCTGCCTGCAATTTTCAAGAATTTCAATAAATCTTTAAGCAATAACGAACCTTATTTTTCAAAATAACCTTTTATCTCAAAGATGATTCCCACGGAAATCCCATATAACGAACAAGTGTCCGGATTGTGTCTCCGGCACTTGACGAAAAAGAACTTCCGCAAAACATTTGGTAAACTGTTGGAGCTTATGAAAAATTTTCGAGGAATTTGTTTTGAATCCAAATGATATAAAAAAACCGTGCTCATTTTTGAGCACGGTTTTTCTTCGAGTACCAATTTTAAATCGGAATTGATTCTATGATATGTGCAAGATATTTTCGGATTATGTTGGCATCAATGGCAGTGATTTTTCCGTCGCCGTCAACATCGCCGAGATCGGTCTGCTGCTCTGTTGGCTTTACAAGTTTTGCAGCGATAAGCCTTGCCGTATAAACGTCTTTTACATCAACTGTTCCGTCAAGGTTTATATCTCCGACGGGATTTTCTTTAATCGGAATTTCGTGGCTTTCGTAATGATCGCAGTTTTTGCAGCTGCGGCGTTCTTCGCCGGGAGTTGTCGAAGTTGCTTCGATAACGGTTTCCCATTCACCGAAATCATGTCCGGCCGCAGGAATAATCATGTTGTTTTTATCAGTAATTTCATTTTCCGCTTCGGAATCCGAGAACCATTTTCCGCAATAACATTCGTAATATGCACTATATCCTTCTTCGGTACAGGTGGGTTCCAAAGCCGGAACAAAGGTCAGCGAAGGATGAGTGCAGGCGAAATCAAGATAAATCTCAACCTCTCTTCCAAGATAAGAATATCCGTAAGAGAAAGAACCGTTTATGCCTACTTTTGTGGCAATTGCAATAATGTTATTGCCGTACCATGTAATAAAGTTTTGCGGAGAATCCTGAACATAGACGTGGGCATTATAGCAATTGTTCTGAAGAATTTCTACGACGGAATCCACGGTATAGTCTGAAAGATATTCCGGTTTTCCGGTAAAATACTGGGCTTCAGCGGAACTGCATTCCGGAAGAGCATAAGCCGTTGCGTTTATTGCGTGGTCTTCTTTAATAACGGTATCCGTCTGGTTGAAATAAGCATGATAAAGCTCATCTCCCTGATCGTTCCAGGTAAGGTCGGTATGGTAATACTTTCCGCCGATTCTTACAAGGTTCCAGGCGTGACCTTCCGGATTTCCGGTTGAGGGATTGATGCTCGCACCTGTGATGATAAAGGAGCGGATGCCCGCTCTGTGAAGAAGATACTGGAAGGATTCCGCATAGCCTTCGCAAACGGCTTTTCCTTCAACAAGCGCGCCATAGGCATTGTGGGCGTTTGTTCCGTCAACATATTCAATCATTCCCGCAAGGGTATCGTGAATATAGAGTTCTTTTTCATAATCACTCATGAAATCGTCGATTCCGGAAAGGATTTCCTCTGCTTTCTGATCAAACGCTTCCCTTGCGTTTTCAAGGGTGGCTCCGGACATCGTATATTCCGGGAAAACACTTACAACAGCACCACCGGAGATGGAATAGGAATAACCGTTTCCAAGCCAGAAATGGTGGGCATAATCCCTTATATAAGTATCCATTACAATAACGAATTCTTCCGGAGAAAGCAAATCCGTTCCGTTCGATACATTGATGGTCGCTTTGCTCGTTTCAACGCCGCTTGCAAGCTGATCGTATGCATATAGCAACGCTTCGGAGTTGCTCAGTTTTGAAAGAGCTTCCCTTCCGAAAAATTTGAACGAATCGTCCTCCACCAGAACAAAGGGGCTGAATTCGTCCCAAGTGAAAGTAATGGTGCTGTTTGCAACATCAGCTTCAACAGGAACTTCCTCCGCATGGCCGTTTCCGCTTATATGATAAAGAGCCAAATCGCCGTTTGCAACCGCTTCGGCAGTTTCTTTACTTACTTCAACGGTCATGGTCAGGGATTCTCCCATATCTCCCCATTGGTTTAAAATGTAAGGATTTCCGTATTCGTCATAAACGTTTATCTCAAAAATTTCGGCCGCTTTGTCTTCGCCGATTTCTTTCAGAATATGCTCCAGAAATTCGTTGTCACCGGAATTTTCAATATCTATTCTGTCAACGGTTACGCTTACCGGCATATCGGTTCCCGCAACAACAAGGTCTTCCTGTGCAATGCGTTCAACTGAAATTTCAGGGACGGAAGGTTCTTCGCAAATGCAGGATGCACTATAGTTACAAGCAAGGATTTCTTCTTTTACCGTACAGAATCCGCAGACTTTGCAGGAATGGATGCAAGGTGCAACGATATAGGTCATTTCGTGTGCTGCCCATTGATCAATTGTAACGACCTCTCCGTCCGCAAAAGTCATTTTCACGGAACAGATAAGATCAATATAAACCTGTCCTCCGTCACCACTCGGTTTAACTCCCGCAAGGCTTTCGATAAATTCCCGGTTTTCGCTGTTGAGAAGTTCGGATATTTTGAGAGTGTTGTTTTCGCCTTTATCAAAAGTTCCGCTCGCAATTCCGTAAACAGTTCCATCGGGGGCAGTTTCCGTAAAAACTCCGTCCGTTTCCGGCCAGATATCGCCCCAGGCTCTGTCAAGGGTTTCATCATAATCGCCAATCCTTCTGAATTCATAAAACCAGCTATATTCTTTCTTTACCGGTTCATAAAAACCTTCGAACTCCATCGCGGGAACATCAACTACTTCAATTGTGTTCTTCATGCTGAGCGCAGGGTAGTCGTTCGGAAGAATTTCCCTTGAATGTGCATCATAAGCCACCATCCAGATAGAATCCACATATTCGGATCTATAATCAACAGTTCCGTAAGCTCTTCTGTAATATGCTCTTCCGTTTACAACAACACCTACACTTACGGAATCGCAAATTTCGACATAGTTTCCGTTTTCTACCATATATGCGGCTACATCTTTAAGGGTACCGTTAACGCTTATCGAAAGGTTTCCGGCGCTCTTCGAAAGAGTTATAAACTCCGTATTGTAATCTCCGAAACTCCAGCAGAGATAGTTATCTCTCTCGTTGCCTTTAAGGTCATATTCGGAATAGCCGAAAGAAGCGGATCTTCTTATATCATGGGAAGTAAATTCTCCATATTCGTTTTTTCCGGAAATGCTTACATAAATTTCAACGGTAATTTCACCGGCGTTGCTTCTATCGGTTCCGATTTCATAGCCTTCCTCCGCAATGGAGTTATAAATTTCGGTAGCTGCATCGGCGTTTACAACGTAATCGTAATCGAACACAAGGCTGTCTTCGCTTCCGTTTTCCGCTTTTATGCTTTTCCAAAGGTTACCGACGTTTTCGGAATAGGAATCCTCTCTTCCTGCCTCAAAAGTGCTGCTGCCGTTATCGACCGAAATGGCGGTTTCGGCAGCAAAGGCATCCAAAGGAAAAATTCCGAACACCATCGTAATACAAAGTAAAAAACTGATAAACCGGATTTTGATTTTTGCCTTCACAGAAAAACTCCCCTTTCCAAAATAAATAAAAAATATTTTTAGATTCTAATTATAACCCAAATATATTATATAACTTTCCCCGGAGTTTTTCAATTATGTTACTGTACATTATAAATAAAAAAAGAGAGCGCATTGCGGGCGCAGTTTTTTTACCAGCGGATATCATCTTCTTCGAGATATGTATCTGCTTTGCTTTCCGGAAAACCGGTTGTTATTTTATCGTCAATATTCAGATAACTCAGTTTTTTGCCTTGCCTTCCGTAAGGAGATGTCGCAATTTTTGCCTTTCCCTGCTCGGAAAGCATATCTTCGTAATCTATTCTTTCGCCGGTTTCGATTTCAAATATCAAAGCAGTATTATATGGATATCTTACATCAAGATAATGCTGAACACCATTTATTATCTCATAAAATTCGAGCGAACCTCCGCTGAAAACAACATATTTTCCGCCATAATCATAGGCCCACCAATCTGAAAACCAAAGAACGTCTTTAATATCTTCATACAAAAGATTGTTTTCTTCGGCAAATTTTACAACCGCTTCCACAGAATAATATTTTTTAATATATGTTTCAACTTCGGCATTTATTTTCTTTGCGGTGTGGTAGGAATCTTCCGGCAAAAGAGCATAGGAAGTTACCTCTTCGTTCAGATATTTATAGTTCCATTTATGCTTGATATCTCTGAAAATTTTTATAATTTTTACGTAGCTGCCGTCAAAATAATCTTTCATATCTTCCGGCTGTTCGGTAACAAGAATTCCTTCAGGGAGAGTTTCAAAATTGATAAAAACGCCTTCGGCAAAATAGGGATTTCCGTAATCTAAATAGATTCCTCCCGGAATTATGCTAAAGCCTTTTTGGGGAAGGCTTGCAAAATCTGCTTTCATCTCATAGGAATAATATGCGTCAACTTTTTCCTGGGATTTTTCTGAAAGATATTTGTTGAGAGCTTCTTCAATGTCGGTTCCTTTATAGAAAAGGTCTGAAATTTCAAGGCGTTTTCCGCTTTCCATATCCCAGACAGCGGTTTCTGTTTTGTAATAATGTTCGTATCCGTCCTGAACGTCATACCAATATCTAAGGGTAACAACGGCATAAATAAATCCATTTTCTGCTTTTACTTCAACTGTTACCGGTTCGCCTCCCTGCATGTTCTCTCCCGGATAGGAATAAGCTATATGATAAGTTCCCCGTTCCTCTCCGCCGTTCATTCTGTAAAGATAATTCATAAGTTCCGGCTCATATTTTTTAAGTTCATCGGTTTTTTCGGCAATAAAAGCGTTGATTTCATCCTGAAGTTTTTTATCTTCAACGCAGTTTATCCAATAGTAACTTCCGTCCCAGCAAAGACCGATTCCCGGATAATAATATTTGCTGTATCCCAGTTCGGGATCTATTGCAATATATTCAAAGCTCGCAAGCTTTCCCTTCGGCTTTTCAATTCCGGTGCCGGTGGCTTCGAATTTTTCGATAACAGCTTCAGAATAATCATAACCGATGTCGCGCATTGTGACATAACCGGCTTTTGCAACGGCAAGCTGGCCTTCATCGGAAAGCATCCATTCAACAAGTTTTCTTACGTTTGAATCTTCCTGTTTGTCTGAATTAAAAATTGCGTAGTTGTTTCCAACAAGAGGATATTCGCCTTTTGCCATGCTGTTTTTGTTGACCTCGGCTCCATCAACTTTTATAAACTTGATTTCATCGCCGTTTCCGTACATATCCGCCGCATAGGTATATACGGAATAACCGATGGCGTTTTCAGCATTATCATTTACTGCAAGGGCATCCATAAGCCCGGACATTGAACCGGGGCGTTTTTCTTTCGGAGCTTCCACAAGCGGAACATCGCCCATGAAATTTATCATATAGTTCTGGCTTCCGGAATCGGTGTTGCGCTGATAGGCGATTATTTCCGCATCGTTTCCGCCGACTTCTTTCCAGTTGGTTATTTTTCCGGAATAGATATCCCGAAGCTGCTGTTGGGTAAGAACCTCAACCGGGTTATTTGCGTTGACAACGAAAACGAAACCTTCGTAGGCAACCGGAACACTTTCAAACACAATGCCCCAATCTTCCGCTTGTTCCTTCTGATAATCCGAAAGATCCACGCTGAATATCATATCAACTTCTCCGGAGAGAAGGCTGTTGAACGATTTCCATGTTGTTGTATGCATAACATCAGCGGTGGCTTCCTCAACGGTTTTTCCGTAAATTGCCGCGCGGATTCCTGCTTCAAGAGGAATGAGAGAAGTGGAACCATCGATTTTCGGAAAATCCTCCCGGAGATATGCAAGGTGCTCCGGACCTGTTTCTTCGGGTTCAACAGGTTCTTCCGGCTCTTCTTCCTGAACAAAAGAGCTTGTTTCTTCGCTTGGCTCGGAAGAATTTTCAGGGACTTCCGGCTCCTCCGGAACTTTTGAGCATGCGGTGAATATCATAAGCATTGCAACTAAAAAAGCAAGATATTTTTTCATTTTTCTGCCCCCCCGATTTTTTGTATTTTACAATTTTATTTTAACCTATAAGAAATTGCTGAGCAAGGGTAATTTCTTCAGCTATGGAGCCGCCGTTTTCATAAATTATAAAATCTTTTACAATGCGGTATTTACCTTTCGGAAGTTTTCCGTAAATCCTGCTCATATTATCTCCCCAGGTGCAGGAATTTTCTTTTTCCAATATGTAAGCAACTTCGATGAAGGTTTCCTCTTTTTTCGGTTCAAGGCGATGCCATTCGCCGTCTTTTTCAAATTCTATTATATAAAATTCGTCGTAGCCGATTTCATTTTTGCTTTCGTTTTTTATTTCAAGGGCAATTTTTTCGGAAGTTGCCTCAATAAGTTTAATTTTCAGAACCTCAGTATCGGTTATATTTTCCTCCGAAATTCCGAGAGATCTGTTCCCTCTGCAGCCGGAAAAAAGAAATAATGCCGCAAAAATAATTAAAAAAATCTTTTTCATTGACCCACCTCAAAAAATTTTTATTCTATATCAAAATCGATTTTTGTATAACCTATATTTTTAAATTTTCCACTTTCTTCCGGGTCAACAAAACCGAGAACTAGTCGATATTTTCCTTTTGGAAGTTCGCCATAAAATTCCAAAAAATCTATTCTGAATTCCGAAGCTTCGCCTTCCTTTGCAAAATAAGAAACTGCCGTTTCTTTATTTTCATCAAAAGGTTTTACAAGGACCCAGCTTTCATTTTCCCGTTTTTGGATAATGAATTTTTCATAAATTTCTTCCGTTTTTTCAGCAATAAAGCTTTCCGTAACGGTTATTCCTTTTCCGGAAATTTCAGAAAGTTTTGGAACCGGCGGAGGAGCTTCAAATTTTCCGTCTTCAACAAAACCGCAGGAACAAAGTAAAAGTATCACCAACAATATAGTAACAATTTTTTTCATTTTGTTTCACCGCTTCCATTTATTTTATTTCAAATTCCGCAAAAACTCTTTGTTCTCCGCAAACAACCTCATCTTCGTTCCAGATCCAGATATCTTTTCCGATGCGGTAAATTCCTTCCGGAAGAATGCCATAGCGCATTTCCAGATCTTCGCTGAAACTTTTTCCTTCTCCGGGGTTAAGCCCGTAGGCTATCATACTAAAAAACACTTCTCCCGTTTCCTCAACCGGAAGCCACTCTGTGTCTTCCTTATATTCAAGATAATAATCGTTCCCTATTTCCACGGTATTTTTGGAATTGTTGATTACCGTATAAGCCGCGTTTTTTCCGTCGCAGGAAGTAACTTCGATTATAAAATTATCTGGGTCTGTCTGCGGATCTTTTTCCGAACATCCACAAAGCATAAGATAAATAGCAGCAAATAAAACAAAAACTTTTTTCATAAAAAACCTCCATATAAGCAAAAAGTGCCGCCGCCAAAAAGGCAGCGGCACCCTTTTTAATTAAACAAGGCTCGCATAAATCTGATATTCGCCGGTTCCGACGTTTATTTCAACAGAAAGAGAAATAACACCCCTTGTGATTTTTTCGGAAATAACTATGCTTTCCTCCGGAATGGTATATGTTCCGTTAACCGGATCTCCTGCCATTGGAAGATAAAAACCTTCATCAAGTTCTTCGGGAGAAACGGTTTTTATAAGTTTAATAACGTAACAATCTCCGTTTTTATGAGCATTTTCAAAAGTTCCTTCCACCCAGAATGCAGAAATAACTTCGCCGTCGGCAGAATCGTCAAAAAGTCTTACGGAAACAGATTCTCTTTCCACGGAAACCTCGATACTGCGTTTTTTGTTGAGCTGCAGTTCGATAAGGCTCAGATCGTCACCCATCGCAATTTCCCCTTCTGCTATGGAACTGGACATTACGGAACTGTGTTCCTTCATCTCCTGAGAATTTGCGGCGAAATATTCACGAAAAGCTGCTGTAAGAGCAGCAGAATAATCTATACTGTTGTTTATCTGTTCCGCTTTGCCATCGGAATCCTCTTCGTTTTCCGGCATTTCCTCTGCAACAGGTTCTTCAGTGGATTCCGGAGCGGCCTCTGCGGGTTCTTCCTGAGTTTCAGCTTCAAAGGACTGATCTTCTGTGGTAAAAATATATTTAGGTGCTTCCATAGGTTCCTGCGGAGCCATTTCAACGCTGAATGCCGGAGCAATCAGCGGTATTGAAACGCAAATAAGAACAACGGCCGCCGCTGCAGCAATATATTTTGAATATTTTTTAAAAGGAATAACATTCGTTTTTTCTTCCGCTTTATTAAAAATATTCTGAACATCCGGAATTTCCGGAATTTTTATATTTTTATCAAGTTCCGCAAATTTTTTCGAAAGTTCTTTTTCAAAAAAGATCTCATCGTGCTCAGCCATTGTTCTCACCTCCCAACATCTCTCTTAATTTAGCATATGTACGGTGAAGCTTTGAACTTACCGTACCCTGGGGTTTGCCTATCATTTCAGCAATTTCTTTGTTTGTATAACCATGGAGCACCGAAAGAACAACAATCATTCTTTCCTCCCCTTCAAGTTTCGAAAGCGCAGAAGAAAGGCTTGCATTTTCCGAAATATCTTCCTCTATATTTTCCGAACCAAAGAAAGGTGTTTCCGTAAGTTCATCAATATCATAAATTGCCTTGCGCTTTATAAGGTTAGATATTTCCTTTTTGCAGCGAACACTCAATATTCTGAATGCCCACGAAGCAAAGGAATCCGCATCCCGCAATTTTCCGATACCTTTCCAGATATCCACAAATGTATCCGAAACAACGTCTGCAGCATCGTCCGCATCGCCGAGAGTATAAAGCGCAAATTTATATAAATCTTTATAGCAGGAATAATAAAGCTCGGAAAAGGCGTTTTTATCGCCTTCTGACGCTTTAATAACCAATTCATTATTAACTTTCATAACCACACCACCAATCATGGCTATCATTATATTAGTGCAAAAAAATCGCATTTTTGTTGCATGAAAATCGAAATTTCGGTAAATTTTTTTAATAAATTTATTATACAATAAAATTATGAACAAATTTAAGCTTTTTCGGAATATTTAAGAAAAAATTAAGAAATTAAAATGCAAAAAGGCCCGCACTGCGGGCTTTTTTTATTTATGCTCTGTCATCAGAGAAATCTTCAAGCTCTGTAAAAACAATTCCGTTTGGTGTTGTAACGCCACCATAAACTTTATCGTCAAATTTTCCAGTGCTCATATAATGCTCAAGCATATATTTTGCAGTAAAAGGCATCTCTTTCTTTAGCACGTCATCATAAGCCACCCATTCAAGGCTACCTTCATTGCAATCTGTCTTGAGCACCGCATTTTCTTTTAAATCCGCAAAGAAATAATAATTCTGACGAATTTCACCGTTTTTACATCTGAGAGTAACATATTTAAATTTAAGATTTTCAATATCGTGCTCAAAAAGTCCTATTTCTTCGCTCATTTCGCGAAACATGGCGGCTTTAGCATCATTAAGTTCATCTTTTTCAAAATGTCCGCCGATTCCGCACCAGGAAGGAGAAACTACTCTTGAACCAATTCTGTAAAGCATCAGCATTTTTCCGTTTTGAGTAAGATAAATTGCTGTCATATTACGAAGTTTGCCTTCCAATTTAAAGCCCCCTTATAATTTTCTCACAAATCCTATTGAAAAATTTAATAAAAGACATTAAAAATATACCAAAACAATTATAACATAAAAACAAAAAGCCGGGAACATATTTTCCCGGTTTAAAATAAATTATTTACAAACAAAAACAGCGCAGTCTTTGACTGCGCTGTGTCGGCATCGACCTATTTTTCCGGGAGGCTGCCCTCCAAGTATCTTCGGCACAAACGAGCTTAACTACTGTGTTCGGAATGGGAACAGGTGGATCCTCGCTGTAATAAACACCGACTATATTGGTGACCCGAGAGGGATTCGAACCCTCGTTGCCGGCGTGAGAGGCCGGAGTCTTAGGCCACTTGACCATCGGGCCGGATTGGTGCACCATCAGGGACTCGAACCCGGGGCCCGCTGATTAAGAGTCAGCTGCTCTACCAACTGAGCTAATGGTGCGGATTTAGATGATTCCCCATAAAGGAAAACCCTCAAAACTGAAAAAGACGCAAAAGTGAAAGAATAATTGATTTCTCGAAGAGAGAGAAAATTTGGCAAAAGGTCAAGTCCTCGACCAATTAGTACTCGCAAGCTAAACATGTCACCATGCTTACACATTGAG
>JAZUAX010000128.1:0-2073 GCA_045638185.1 Oscillospiraceae bacterium
GCAATCAATAACTGCATCGTCACGGATGGAGCCGCCGGGTTCTGCGATGTATTTTACACCGCTGCGTTTTGCTCTTTCAATGTTGTCGCTGAAGGGGAAGAATGCGTCGGAACCGAGAGCAACGCCTTCACGGGTTGCAAGCAATGCTTTTGCTTCTTCGTCGGTAAGAGGAGCGGGCTGTTCGGTGAAATATTTCTGCCAGTTGCCGTCTGCGCAAACGTCTTCTTCGTTCTTGTTGATGTAACCATCGATTACGTTGTCGCGGTCGGGACGGCCAAGACCTTCTTTGAAGGGAAGGTTAAGAACTTTTTCGTGCTGGCGGAGGAACCAGGTATCTGCTTTGGTACCTGCAAGGCGGGTGCAGTGGATTCTGGACTGCTGACCTGCGCCTACGCCGATAGCCTGTCCGTCAACAGCATAGCAAACGGAGTTGGACTGAGTATATTTAAGGGTAATAAGAGCAACGATGAGGTCACGAACTGCGGATTCGGGAAGGTCTTTGTTTTCGGTTACGATGTTTTTGAGAAGGTCTGCATCGATTTTGAAATTGTTTCTGCCCTGTTCAAAAGTGATGCCGAAAACATGTTTGTGTTCGATAACTTCCGGAACATAGTCGGGATCGATTTTAACTACGTTATATCCGCCTTTGCGTTTGGATTTAAGAATTTCGAGAGCTTCGGGTTCATAACCGGGAGCGATTACGCCGTCGGAAACTTCGCGTTTGATGAGAACAGCGGTTTTAACGTCGCAAACGTCGGGAACAGCTACCCAGTCACCGAAGGAGCACATTCTGTCGGTGCCGGGGGCTCTTGCATAAGCGCATGCGAGAGGAGATTCGTCGAGGCCTTCGATATCGTCAACGAAGCAAGCTTTTTTGAGGTCATCGGAAAGCGGAATGCCAACTGCTGCGGAAGTGGGGCTTACATGTTTGAAGGAGGTTACTGCGGGAAGACCGAGAGCTTCTTTGAGTTCTTTAACAAGCTGCCAGCTGTTGAAAGCATCAAGGAAGTTGATGAAACCGGGGCGGCCGTTAAGGATCTCGATAGGAAGATCTTCGCCGTTATCCATGAAAATTTTGGAAGGTTTCTGGTTGGGGTTGCATCCATATTTAAGTTCAAATTCTTTCATCGTTCAAGCGCTCCTTATTTATATATCATTTATTTTTATTGATAAGTCTGTTTTCTGCTTCGCCGGTTGCAAGATCAACATAGCGGACATAGAGGGAGATCTTGTTGTCTTCGTTGAGTGCGTTCCAGAGAGATTCGGTGAATTCATCGATGCAGTTCGGAATTGCAACGCGTTCCGGTTCACCCTGGAAAGTAGGGATAGGATTTCCGTCGCAAACATAAGTATGGATGAAATGGCCGAGACCGGGAAGTGCGGGGTAATCGAAGGTATAGCGGTTGCATGCGGTGCCTTCAGCATCGGCAGATTTAAGGATGCTCATCTGATAGGTAAAATCGCCGCAGCAGAAAGTTGCCATACCGCTGATTCTGGGGGTAAGGTTCGGAGCATCGGGCTCGAATTCGCGGGTTGCAAGAGAACCGCTGAAAGTTCCGCCGCATTTGATGCCGTTATAAATGGTGTCGGTCTGGTCACCGTTGGTTACGATAAGTTTGTTGTCAAGTTCGCGAAGAGCAGCATAGATGATAAGGCTGGGGTCTTCAACTTTGGAAGCATCGAAAGGTTCGGTGAAAAGAGCGTTGTCGCGTTCAACAAAAACGCGGTTGCGGCTGTTTGCGCTTCTGCCCATGATGAAATATGCAAAAGCAGCTTTTTTTGCGTCGGCGGTTTTGCCGATTACAATTCCGCGGCCAACATAGGCGTTGTCTTTGATGAGTTCGGCAATATCATTGATTTTATAAATGTCCATAATCTTTTTCCTCTCTTTTTATGTTTATTCCGAAATTATTTTGGCACAAACTTTTTCAACCGAAAGGGGAAGAATTTTCCATTCGGCCTGACGCATTACGCGTTTCTGAAGGGTTTCGGGGGTATCGTTTTCGCGGATAGCAACAGCTTTCTGCATAATGATCTCGCCGCCGTCGGGGATCTCATTTACAAAATGAACGG
>JAZUAX010000129.1:0-2091 GCA_045638185.1 Oscillospiraceae bacterium
CCTGTCTTGCTCTGTTATAAGCAAGGCTGAGATCCGCGATAATTTCGTCCGCGTTGTCTGTTGCGTTTTCCATAGCCATTCTTCTGCTGGCAAGTTCGCCCGCCGCGCTTTCAAGCAATGCGCCGTAAACCGCATTGTCGATATAAGACGGGATAAGCATATTTGCAAGATAGTTTGCGGAAGGTTCGAAAATCATGTTTTTTGCCGGTTCGTTTCCGAAAAGTCCGCTTTCGGGTTTATATTCTCCGATTGCGGTTTCGGTGTCGATTTCGTCCGCCTTATCTGCAAGTTCTTCTCTTGAAAGAGGAAGAAGCTTTATCATGGTGGGTTTTTGGGAAATTACCGAAACGAAACGGTTATACATGATATAAATATTTCCGACTTTGCCGTCGAGGAAAAGGGTAGTTGCCGCTTTTCCGATGCTGTTTGCAACGCCGAGACTTGCCTCATCGCTTTCGCCGATATAGGAACCTAGAATTTCGTAGTTTCTGCGGCGGAAGTAATCAAGACCTTTTGCGCCGGAAACGATCACCGCGCATTCCTTGCTCTGTTTCATCGCTTCCGCGGTGAATTTGAGAAGTCCGGAGTTGAAACCGCCCGCAAGACCTTTGTCGCTTGTTACAACGATATAAAGATCTTTTTCACAGCCGTTTGCTTTGAAAAATGCGCTCGGTTCTTCTCTTTCAAGTGCGCCGGAAATCATATGCATGGTTTCGATGACATAGTTGGTATATGCTCTTCTTGCGTCCGCTTTTGTTCTTGCGTTACGGAGCTTTGCGCTTGCAACAAGCTGCATGGCGTGAGTGATCTGTTTTGTGGAAGTGACACTTTTTATGCGACGTTTGATATCGCGCATTGAGTCAGCCATAAATACACCTCTGCATTACTTGTTTTCTTCAGCTTTGAATGTTGCTTTGAATTCTTCAACAACGGCTGCAACTTTTGCCTGAAGCTCTTTGTCGAAGTTCTTGGTGGTTTTGATTTCCTGAAGGAGTTCGGGATAACGGTATCTTGCGAATTCGATAAGTTCTTTTTCAAAACGTTTAATGTCTTCAACAGGGATATCGTTGGTATGGTTATCGGAAACCGCGAAGATTATGAGAACCTGGTCTTCAACTCTCATAGGTGCATACTGATCCTGTTTGAGGATTTCAACAATGCGTTTGCCTTTTTCAAGCTGTGCCTTGGTTTCCTTATCAAGGTCAGCACCGAACTGCGCAAAGGAAGCAAGTTCGCGGTACTGAGCATATTCGATACGGAGAGGTCCTGCGATTTTCTTCATAGATTTGATCTGTGCGGAACCGCCGACTCGGGAAACGGAAATACCCGGGTTAACCGCGGGACGAACGCCCTGGTTAAAGAGGTCGGTTTCAAGGAAGATCTGACCGTCGGTAATGGAAATTACGTTGGTCGGAATATAAGCGGAAATATCGCCTGCCTGGGTCTCGATAATAGGAAGCGCGGTGATTGAACCGCCTTTTTCGAGTTTCGCCGCTCTTTCAAGAAGACGGGAATGGAGATAGAAAACGTCGCCGGGATATGCTTCACGTCCGGGAGCACGTTTAAGAAGAAGCGCCATGGAACGGTATGCAACGGCGTGTTTGGAAAGGTCGTCATAAACGATAAGGACATCCTTGCCCTGGTCCATAAAGTACTCTGCGATAGCAACACCGGAATAAGGTGCAAGATACTGAAGAGGTGCTTTTTCGGAAGCGGTGGAAGCAACAACAAGGCTGTATTCCATTGCGCCGGCTTCGGTAAGCTTCTGTACCATCTGTGCAACGGTGGAAGCTTTCTGTCCGATTGCAACATAGATGCAGATTACGTTTTCGCCTTTCTGATTGATAATGGTATCGATCGCAAGAGCGGTTTTACCGGTCTGGCGGTCACCGATGATAAGTTCACGCTGGCCGCGACCGATAGGAATAAGGCTGTCAACTGCTTTATAACCGGTCTGGAGCGGGCTGTCAACGGATTT
The DNA here is from genome assembly GCA_045638185.1 of Oscillospiraceae bacterium. Taxonomy (GTDB): domain Bacteria; phylum Bacillota; class Clostridia; order Oscillospirales; family Ruminococcaceae; genus UMGS1668. Next base: position 1,979 of record JAZUAX010000129.1, read on the forward strand.
TCTTTCAATAACGCCGTGAGCTTTTTTCTCAACCTGGCGATATTCTTCTGTGAGTATCGGACCTTTGCCGTCAATGGGCTGGCCAAGAGCGTTTACGACTCGACCGATCATGG
>JAZUAX010000130.1:0-8094 GCA_045638185.1 Oscillospiraceae bacterium
TCGGAAACGCCGATGAGGTTTACGTCACGGTAAAGACCTCCATAGAAAGTGAAGTCAGCCATCTGGGGGTAAACGTAATCGTTTGCGGAGTTATCAACGTCGATTTCGATTTTGTTTTCTTCAGAAAGTTCATCGGTGATGGCAACACTCCAGGTGGAATAACCGCCGTCGTGCTGTGCAACTTCTTTTCCGTTTACAAAAACGGTTGCGGAAGAGTTTGCACCGTTGATTTCAAGATAGCAGCGGTCGCCTTCCGGAAGTTCGGATTTTGCGATGGTTTTAGTGTAGCGGCAAGTTCCGCGGAAATAATCGTTTCCGCCATCCTGGCCGTCAATGCTGTTCCAGCTGTGGGGAAGTTCTACGGTTTCAGCTTCGCAGCCGGGTTTTGCAAAAAGCCAGCCGCTATTGATGTTAAGAATATTTCTCATGCTGTTTTTCCTTTTCTTGAAAAAATTGTAAGTCAATTATAACATAAATATGGCGGTTAAAAAACCGCCATATTTATTGATTTTTTTAAATTATGCGTTTGCTGCTTTTCTTTCAGCAAGTTCTTTGGTCATCTGTTCAAGGGTTGCTTTATCAATATTATAGATATATTTAATTGCTACCCACATAAGGATGCCGCTGAAGCAATAAAGGCCGGCAACGAGCCAGCACATGTTGGTTGCGGTTGCAAGGCTCTGGCCCTCGGTTCCGAGTTCGGAAACATAACCGAGAGCACCCATGAGAAGAAGAACGATGGAGGGGCCAACGCCCTGTGCAAGTTTTCTGAAGAAGGAATGGATGGAGTAAACAGTACCTTCTTCTCTGGTTCCGAATTTCCATTCGTTGTAATCGATGGCGTCAGCCATGAATGCCCAGGATACGCAGGTATAAATACCAAGACCGAGTCCGAAGATGCTGAGGGAAATCATATAAACGCCAAGTGCAAGACCTTTGTTGGGGATAAGGGGGAAGATGAACATAAGAACGCTGCCGAGCATGGAACCGAATGCGCCGTAAGCAGCTGCTTCTTTTTTACCGTATTTGTTAACAAGCTTTTTGATGAAAGGCATGAAAACAAACATGGGAAGGAAGCCGATGAGCTGAACGACACCGGAAAGCTGTGCCTGGCCGAAATAAGTTGCGAACATGATGGTGGTTGCGGTGGAAGCAGACTGCATTCCAAGGAACATTGCCATTGCGCCAACGGTTGCGCCAAGTGCTGCGCGGTTTTTGAAGAAGTTTCCGAATGCTTTGAATACGTTGAATTTCTGCATGTCGTTGGTTTTGACAGAGTTTTCGTCAACGCGGATTCCGATCATTTTGAGCATTCCGATGAAAGCGATGAATCCGAGAACGCCCATGATAAGAGCTGCGATGAAAACGCGTTCGCCGAGAAGGGTTTCTACCTGAACGCCGGTTTCTTCGTTGATAATAGGGTTTCCGGTTGCGTCAAATTCTTTTTTCCAGATAAGCATGGGGAGAATCATCATGGGAGCCATGTTGCCGAACATGGAACCGATGGAACGCCAGGTGGAAAGCTGAGCTCTTTCGCCGGGATTTTCGGTGATGAGGGAAAGCATGGAACCATAAGGTACGTTTGCGGTGGTGTAGCAAGCATCCCAGATTACGTAACCGATGATGAAGAGAGCTGCTTTTACCCAAACAGTTGCGTTAGGAGCGGGGATGAAAACAAGAGCACCGGCAACGAGAAGTCCGCAAGCACCGATGAAAATATAGGTTTTGAATTTACCGTGTTTATAAGCTCTTCTGTCTGCGTCGATCATGGAGCCGATAATCGGATCGTTGATTGCGTCCCAGATCTGAACGAGAAGAAGGAGAAGAGAAAGCAGACCGGTTTCCATTGCCATAAATACAAGCCAGAAGGTCTGAACAGTTCCTTTGAGCGAGAAGCTCATATTGCATCCGAAGTCGCCGAGTGCATAAGCAACTTTATCGCGCCAACCGAAAGGGCGGACGTTTTTTGTGGTTTCCATAGCGTTACCTCTTTTCAAAATTTTACGGCAAAAATTTTGCACATAATTATTGACTTTAGTATAACAATTATTCTTTTATTCTATTAGAACAATTTTTAGGTAAAAGGGTAATTTATTTGTATGAAAGCCTTGGTTGCCGTTGAAAATATAAATACCTTGTACTATAATTAAGCTGAAAGTTTATTAGTTTTGTTAATGCTGACAAATTTTTGCAGAGAAATTTTCATTTTTGCGAAAGGGGAGGAAAGATGTTTTATAAGGCTGAACTGCAATTTTTGCGATCCGTTTTTAAAAAATGTCATATAAAGACCTTCACTTTCGGAATTAACGAAGTCCCTTATGAAATGATTGATAAGGGAGCATTTGATATTTTTGGAATCAAAGCGGATTTTGAAAATGAACGGGAAAGAATAATCGGTTTTGTTGAAGAAAACACAATTTTTGAATATACGGATTTTTTCGGACAGACATATATGTTTATGATTCTTCCGGAAACGGAAAAGGAAATTCTGTTAATCGGTCCATATGTTTCGGAAGTTTTGACAAGGAAAGAAATAATCGAAAAGGCAGAAAAGCTTGAAATTCCGCCTTCTCTTTTCAATGAATTTGAAAGTCACTGCTCTTCTGTTCCCAATCTTCCGGAAAACAGCCATCTTTTTGTGCTTCTCGATTCCTTCGGAGAACTTATTTGGGGCGGAAGCGACCGTTTTGTGTTCAAAAAAATAAGCAGCGCGGATATCGAACAAGCTTCGTTTGCGCCGGTTATTAAAAAAACTTCCGGAGAGGCAGAAAAAAATTCCTGGAACATCCAGATGATAGAGGAACGCTATGAATTCGAAAGCGAGATGCTGAGGGCTGTTTCCCAGGGACAATATCAGAAAGCGGTTGTCTTCCTTTCGGCGATAAATTCAATCAGGTTTGAGAGAAGACTTTCCGACCCGGTGCGCAATATAAAGAATTATTGTATAATCACAAACACCCTGTTGAGAAAGGCCGCCCAGGAAGGAGGAGTTCATCCTTTTTATCTCGACCGGATTTCTTCGGATTTTGCAGGAAAAATAGAATCTCTTCCGACTACAGATGCTGCGCAGGAACTTATAGGAGATATGTTCCGATCCTATTGCCGTCTTGTGCGTAAGCATACAATGAAGCACTATTCTCCGCCGGTTCAGAGAGCGATTACGGCCATTGATTCCGACCTCACCGCAAATCTTACTCTCAATTCTCTTGCTTCCGCACAAAATTTAAGCCCAAGCTATCTTTCAGCTCTTTTCAGTCAGGAAACCGGCCAGACCCTTACCGATTATGTTAATCAAAAAAGGGTAAAGCTTGCAATGCGCCTTCTGGCTACAACAAAGCTCCAGATCCAGACAATTGCACAGCATTGCGGAATTCTTGACGTTCACTATTTTTCAAAAGTTTTTAAGAAAAACGTTGGCGTAACGCCAAAACAGTACCGCGAATCCCAGCAAAAATAATTTTTCGACGAGGGGAGCGACTTCCTTTGAAAAAATTTATGGATAATGATTTTCTTTTGTCAACAGAAACGGCAAAGGAACTTTATCATAACTACGCGGCAAAAATGCCGATTATAGATTACCATTGTCACGTAAATCCGAAAGAGATTTTCGAAGATAAACATTTTGAAAACATTGCTCAGCTCTGGCTTTCCGGCGACCATTATAAATGGCGCATAATGCGTTCAAACGGAGTTGATGAATATTATATTACCGGAAATGCTTCCGACAGAGAAAAATTTCAGAAATTTGCCGAGGCACTTCCGAAAACCATCGGTAACCCGATGTACCATTGGTGTCATCTTGAACTTAAAAAATATTTCGGATATAAAGGAATTCTTAACGGCGAAACCGCCGAGGAAGTCTGGGATCTTTGCGAAAAGAAACTCAAAGAAGAGAATTTCGGCGTTCGAGATATTATAAATCAGAGTGGGGTTGCTTTCATCGGAACCACCGATGACCCCATCGACAGCCTTGAATGGCACGAAAAAATTGCCGCAGACGAAAGTTTTGGAACAATCGTTGCGCCTTCCTTCCGACCGGATAAAGCGCTCAATATCGACAAAGCCGGCTGGGCGGAATATATTGAAAAACTTTCCGAAGTTGCAAAAGTTGAGATAAAGGATTTTGCTTCGCTTAAGGAAGCTCTCGGGAAACAAATTGCTTATTTTTTTGAGCATGGATGCAAAGCAAGCGACCATGGCCTTGACCATATGGTTTTTGCCGAAAGCACCGAAAACGAGCTTGATGACATCGTTAAGAGGGGGCTTGAGCACAGAGAAGTTTCTGCAAAAGAAGCCGCCATGCTCAAAACAGCGCTCCTTGTTTTCTGCGCGGAGAAATATACAAAAAACGGCTGGGTAATGCAGATACATTACAACTGTTTGCGTAACCCAAACACCGAAATGTTCAATAAAATCGGTCCTGATACCGGTTTTGACTGCATCGGCCCGGAAAACGGAAGCACTGCCCTTGCAAAGCTTCTTGATAAGCTGAACAGCAAAAAAGTTCTTCCAAAAACTATTCTGTATAGTCTGGATCCTTCCGACAACGCTTTTCTTGATACTTTGATAGGTTCTTTCCAGGGAACGGAAGTTCCCGGAAAGCTTCAGCATGGAAGCGCCTGGTGGTTCAATGATAACAAAGAGGGTATGCGTGAACAGCTTATAAGCCTCGCAAATTTGAGCATGCTCGGAAACTTTATCGGAATGCTCACCGATTCCCGAAGCTTTTTGAGTTACACTCGCCACGAATATTTCCGCAGGATTCTTTGCGGACTCATCGGAGAATGGGTCGAAAACGGAGAATATCCCGATGATATGAAGGTTCTTGGAAAAATTGCAGAAGATATTTCTTATAACAATGCCGCAAGGTATTTCGGATTGGAGGAAAAAGAATGAAAATGAAACTTTCCTTTCGCTGGTACGGTGAAAGCGACCCAATTTCCCTTGAATATATTTCCCAGATTCCGGGAATGCGTTCAGTTGTTTCCGCTGTTTATGACGTAAAACCCGGCGAAGTCTGGCCGGAAGAAAGCCTTGCGAAAATGAAAGCGGAATGTGAAGAACACGGTCTTGTTTTCGATGTTGTTGAATCGATTCCGGTTTGCGAAGACATTAAACTCGGCCGCGGCGACGTTGAACATCTGCTCGACGTTTACTGCGAAAACATCCGCCGCTGCGCAAAATATGGCGTTAAATGCGTTACATATAACTTTATGCCGGTTTTTGACTGGACAAGAACCCAGCTCGATAAAAAAGCTCCAGACGGTTCCACAAGCCTTGTTATGTATTGGGACCAGATGCGCGGACTCGACCCTCTTAAAGATGATATCCATCTTCCGGGTTGGGATTCCAGCTATACTCAGGAGGAAGTTCGCGAACTTATTTCCGCTTATGGCGAACTTGGGGAAGAAGGACTTTGGAAGAATCTTGAAAGATTCCTCAAAAAAGTTATTCCCGTTGCGGAAGAATGCGGTGTAAGAATGGCAATTCATCCGGATGACCCGCCATATCCCATTTTCGGAATTCCGAGAATCATAACCTGCGAAGAAAACCTTGACCGATTCCTCAAACTTGTTGACAGCCCTTCCAACACCCTTTGCCTTTGTACCGGAAGCCTTGGATGTGCCGCTTCCAATGACGTTGTTGCTATGGTAAGAAAATACGCAGCCATGGACAGAATCGGCTTTATGCATATCCGCAACGTAAAAATCATGGAGGACGGTTCTTTTGAGGAAAGAGCACATCTTTCCTCCTGCGGAAGCCTTGACCTTTATGAAATAGTAAAAGCTCTTGTTGATAATGATTTCGATGGCTACGTCCGTCCCGATCACGGAAGAATGATCTGGGGCGAAAACGGAAAACCCGGTTACGGACTTTTCGACCGTGCTCTCGGTGCAGTTTATATCAACGGACTTTTTGAAGCTTGCGAAAAGAATAAGCAATAAGGAGATAAACGATGATTAAAAACGTTATTGATACCGATCTTTCCGGAAAAGTTGCGGTTGTAACCGGTGCGGGCGGAATTCTTTGCAGCTATTTTGCAAAAGTTCTTGCAAGAGCCGGCGCAAAGGTTGCCCTTCTTGACCTCAATGAAGAAGCTGCAAAACAGTATGCTGAAGAAATTACCGAAGAAGGCGGAATTGCAAAAGCATATTCCTGCAACGTGCTCAATAAGGAGATCTGCGAAAAAGTCGCTTCTGATATTCTTACAGATTTTGGCCCCTGCGATATTCTTATAAACGGCGCAGGCGGAAATAACCCCAAAGCCACCACAGATAAGGAATATTTCGAGCTCGGCGATATTGATGCTGAAACAAAGAGCTTTTTCGATCTGGATACCGAAGGCGTTGGATTTGTTTTCAATCTCAACTTCCTCGGAACCCTTATTCCCACCCAGGCTTTTGCAAAACAGATGGTCGGAAGAGAAGGCTGCAACATTATCAACATTTCTTCCATGAACGCATATACCCCTCTTACCAAAATCCCCGCATATTCCGGCGCAAAAGCCGCAATTTCAAACTTCACCCAGTGGCTTGCGGTTCATTTTTCCAGAGTGGGAATCCGTGTCAACGCGATAGCACCCGGTTTCTTTTCCACCAAACAGAACGCAAAGCTTCTCTGGAACGATGACGGTACCCCCACCGCAAGAACCGGAAAAATTCTTGCGGCAACCCCTATGGGCAGATTCGGAAAGACCGAAGAGCTTTCCGGAAGCCTTCTTTTTCTTGTTAACAACGATGCGGCTGGTTTCATCACCGGCATTGTAATTCCGGTAGATGGCGGTTTTTCCGCATATTCCGGAGTTTGATTGAAAATAATGACGATTGGAGAGAATTTGTCATGTGTGATATAAATCAGAAAATTTCAGAAATCGGCGTTGTGCCGGTTATAAAACTCAACAATCCGGAAAGAGATGCCGCAAACCTTGCAAAGGCACTTTGCGAAGGTGGTGTTCCTGTTGCGGAAGTAACTTTCCGTGCTGCCGGAGCAGATATTGCAATCCGCCTTATGCGTGAAGCATGTCCGGAAATGCTTGTGGGCGCAGGAACCGTTCTTACCACCGAACAGGTTGATAAAGCTCTTGCCGCTGGCGCACAGTTTGTTGTAACTCCCGGTTTTGATCCGGAACTTGTTGCATACTGTCAGGAAAAGGAACTTCCGATTTTCCCCGGCTGCACCACTCCTACCGATTATCATGCGGCACTTAAATTCGGACTTAAAGTCCTTAAATTCTTCCCGGCGGAACAGAGCGGCGGCCTTGCAAAAATCAAAGCCATGAGCGCACCTTTCCCAATGTGCAAAGTTATGCCCACGGGAGGAATTTCTCTTAAAAACCTTAAAGAATATCTTTCCTGCCCCGTTATCTGCGCCTGCGGCGGTTCCTATATGGTTACCGCAGACCTTATTGACAATAATAAATGGGATGAGATAATCGAACTTTGTAAAAAATCTGTAGAAATTGTTAAGGAGGCCCGCAATAATGGCTAAAGTAGTAACATTCGGCGAACTTATGCTTCGCCTTGCACCCAACGGATATTACCGTTTCTTTCAGAACGACCAGATGCAGGCAACTTTTGGCGGCGGCGAAGCAAACGTTGCCGTTTCTCTTGCAAACTATGGAATGGAAAGCAAATATGTAACCAAGCTTCCTAAACACGCCATCGGCCAGGCGGCAGTTAACTCCCTTCGTTATTTCGGAGTTGATACCTCCGCAATCGTTCGCGGCGGCGACAGAGTCGGTATCTATTTCCTCGAAAAAGGTGCTTCTCAGCGCGGCTCCGTCTGCATTTACGACAGAGCACATTCCGCAATTCAGGAAGCAGACCCGGAGGATTTCGATTGGGATTCCATTTTTGAAGGCGCAGACTGGTTCCATTTCACCGGAATCACCCCGGCTCTTGGCCCGAACCTTGTTGAAATCTGCAAACGCGCCTGCATTGCCGCAAAAGCAAAAGGCATCAAAATTTCCTGCGACCTTAACTACCGCGGAAAACTCTGGACAAGAGAACAGGCAAGAGAAGCCATGACCGAACTTTGCAAATATGTTGATGTTTGCATTTCCAACGAAGAGGACGCAAAAGACGTTTTCGGAAT